>NZ_JBQISV010000016.1:0-32717 GCF_056800975.1 Acutalibacter sp. | reverse complement strand
ATGACCCGCTATGAGCTGGCAAAGCGAACAGGGATACAGTACCACATTGTTGACAACTACTACAAAAACAAGGTGGTGCGGTATGACAGCTACATTCTGCTGCGCATCTGCACAGTGCTGGACTGCGGCATTGAGGAGCTGATTGAGATCAGCGATGAGGGCGAAAAATAGAGCGGGCCGCCTTATCTCCTTATAGAGATAGGGCGGTCCGCTTTTTTTGCAAGAATGCTTTTTTGTTTGGCTTCTCTTGACAGGTGTATCAGCAAGCTGTTTTGTCTGGGGGTTCCGGCAGCGAACAGGCCGCTGGTCTCCCTTCCGCCGTTGAGCCTTTTGTCCTGTTTTAGTCGGCAGCGAGAGGGCCGCTGGTCTCCCTTCCGCCGTTGGGCCTTTTGTCCTGTTTTAGTCGGCAGCGAGAGGGTCGCTGGTCTCCCTTTGGTCGACCTCGCTAGGTAGTACGGCGGCGCAGCCTTACCCCGTTCTGAACTGTGTGGTGGGAGTGAGATACTGCCTCGCACCGTTGCTTTCTGCGCCGCCTAAGTTCAAGGTCAAGGTCGCGAGACGCTGTCTCGCGCTCTGCCACCTTTGAAAAGGTGGACGAAACTTTTGATTCGCGCATCTTTGCTTTTTCTTCGCTTTGGCTTTTTTGCCCGCGTTTTGGCTGCTATTTGTCCTCTTCTTTGCCGCCGTTCTTCAAAAACGCCTCCACCCGATACCGCGGCCGCGCCTTGACCTCGCTGTATATCTTCCCAATATAGCCCCCCACAACACCCAGGCACAGCATTTGCAGCCCGCCCAGCAGCCAGATCGAGCACACAATCGCCGTCCACCCGGACACCGTCAGCCCCATGAAGTAGGAGACAAGCGCATACAGCAGCCCCACCACGCTGAGCACCGACACCAGAATGCCAAAGTTGGAGATGAGCTTCAAAGGCTTTACGCTGAAGCTGCTGATGCCGTCCAGGGCAAAGGAGATCATCTTTTTCAGGGGGTACTTGGACTCTCCCGCAAAACGCTCGTGCCGGTCGTAGTACACATAGTCGCTGCGGTAGCCGATGAGGGGCACCATGCCCCGCAAAAACAGGTTGACCTCCTTATACTCCGAGAGGCCCTCCAGAGCCCGGCGGCTCATCAGCCGGTAGTCGGCGTGGTTAAACACCACGTCTACCCCCAAAAGCTTCATCACTTTGTAGAAACCTTCGGCAGTGGTGCGCTTGAACCAGGTGTCTGTCTCCCGTTTGTTGCGCACTCCATACACCACGTCACAGCCCTCTTTATATTTCTGGACAAACTGGTCCAGAGCGTCCACATCGTCCTGCAGGTCCGCGTCCAGGCTGATGGCGCAGTCGCACAGAGGCATGGCGGTCATCAGGCCGCAGAGCAGGGCGTTCTGGTGGCCCCGGTTGTGGGCCAGCTTTACCCCCTCCACATAGGGGTTCTCGCTGTTCAGGCGGGCAATCAGCTCCCAGGTTCTGTCCTTGCTGCCGTCGTCCACCAGCAGCATACGGCTGTGCTCGTTGGCAAGGCCGGCAGCGCGCATGGCGTCCAGCTTTTGGGTCAAGCGGCCGACAGTCTCAGGCAGTACCTCCTCCTCGTTATAGCAGGGGATCACCAGGTACACGGTGGGGTTTTGTTCTCGGTTCATTCCGCATTCTCCTTTGCTTCTGACTTCTGTTCCGGCGTTTCTCCTTCTCCAGACCGCTGGGGCCAGGGCCGGGGCTGCATACCGCCCCAGTCTCTGGCCCAGGACTTGGCTTCCTCCTTCACAGGGATGCCCTCCCTCATGGGGGCGTCCACCTCAGCCACAGTGGCAGGGGTGTTCTCCCTCTCCCCCTCGGCCACCATCTCCGTAATCTTAGGGGGCTCCGGGGCAGAGGGCGGAGGAGCCTCCACCCTGGGCTCAGGGGGCATGGCCGGGGCCCTTCTGGGGGCAGGCAGCGGGGCGTCCGGCGGGGGCAGGGCAGCCTGGGTCCTCTGCCGGACCCGGATCGGCCCGCCCCGGCGGAAAGCAGCCCCCCTCCTTTTCGCGTAGGCCCCAAAGCGCTCCGCCCGCATAAGCCGGGGAGGCCGGGGCCCCTCAGGGCCGGTCCTTTTCAGCCGCCGGGCCAGAGTAAGGTAGCCCACCAGCCCCATCAGAGACAGCAGGGTGATCAGGACGCCTGTGCCCAGGCCTGGGGTGGAATAGGTAAATTCGATCTGCACGCTCTCCCCGGCAGGGACCAGCACAGCCATAAAGCCCACGTTCACCCGAAGGATCTCCGTGTCCTGTCCATTGACAGAGGCGCTCCATCCCGGCTCCCAGGGTACGCTGAAGAACACCAGTCTGTCTCCCGGCGCATCGATCTGGGCGGTAAATCCTGTGTTTGTGTAGGTAAAGGAGGAGCAGGCCCCCTGGGCCCGCTGCTGGCAGTCCGCCAGATAGTCCTCTTCGGTAAAGCTCTGCCAGGTATCCGGCAGAGGCTGAAGCACGCTCTGCACCTTCTGCACGTCCTCATCCTCCACCACAATGGCCCGCAGCATGGAGAGCTCCCGGGTGCCGGCGCTGGTGTCGCTGCCCTCGGTGCGGCCGTCATACTCTGAGCGGGTCTGGTAATACTCATAGGTAAAGCCCATGGGGATGTAGTACTGGTTTTCCCAGATATCATACCCATTGGCATTGCCATAGTAGCCCCAGCCGGGCATAGCGGGCTCGTCCAGGTCTGCCCCAGCAAAAAATTCAGAGTCATGGTCCTCGTCAAACAGCCACCGCACCGACAGCAGCCCCCGAATGGGATAGTGGCTTACCTTGGGCCGTGAGCCCACGTCCCGCTGCACGCCAATGGAGTCGTAAAAGTCCATCACCGAGCCGGGCACAATGCTGTGAAAGGCCTGAATGCTGGGAATCTGCCAGAACATGGCGGCGTTGTCCATAGACT
Organism: Acutalibacter sp.; assembly: GCF_056800975.1. Classification (NCBI taxonomy): domain Bacteria; kingdom Bacillati; phylum Bacillota; class Clostridia; order Eubacteriales; family Acutalibacteraceae; genus Acutalibacter; species Acutalibacter sp. The sequence goes on along the minus strand of NZ_JBQISV010000016.1, from coordinate 29,805 downwards.
CATAAAAGTCTGAGCGGCAGCTCTGCAGGTCGCTGATGGGCACATTTGCCCCGCCGTTGAGCTCATAGGGAATGATGTGGTCCCAGGTATAGTCGCTCTGGGTTTTGCCAATGGCGATGAAGAAGATGGAATAGAGCACCGCCACCAGTGAAAGGCTCCACATGGTCCCCCGCTTGAAGGCCTCCCGGCTCTCCCGGCGGAAGGTGAACAGGTACACCACCAGCCCCAGGCAGATGAGCGAGATGGCCACATAGGTCCAGAAGCGGGTGGGGTAGTCCTCCAGGCCCATGCTCCAGAACTCCTTGCCGTCCACTGTCTCCTTTACCGGCATAAAGCCCACCACCAAAGCAATGGCGCAGGTGATGACAAAGCACCACAGAATGGACCGCCGCCAGTCCACCCGCTCGTTCTCCAGGGCCATCACCGTGGCCAGGGCCATCATCAGGGTGAGCATATAATACCAGCGGGCGTAAAAGGCGGAGTTCATCATCTGGAAGGAGGCGTTGAGGAAGGGCACCAAAGCCATGGCGAACAAAATCCAAAGCATTTTTTTCAGCCAGTGCTTACGCCGCAGCTGCAGCCAGCCGATAACCCCCGTCATGCCGAACAAGGGCAGCCAGGCCCCCAGGGAGGACCACTTGGACTCGGAATCGGGGGTAAAATTGGGCCGGGCAGGCAGGTCGGGCGGGAAGAAGAAGCACTCGATAATGTGCAGATACCGCTGGTTGCGGTTATACAGCACCGCGTTCCAGCCGTTGATCATGTTGTCCACCCGGTTGTTCTGCACCACTGCCAGCACCGAGGGCGCCAGCAGCACACAGCTGAGCCCCACCCCGATCACCGCCTCCAGGGCCAGCAGGAAAAAGTCCTTCCAGGAGGTCTTCCAGCTGCCGCAAATCAGCCGCAGGAAGAAATAGACCAGGCAGAAGGTGACCTGTCCCACAAAAAAGTAGTAGTTCACCAGACAGCAGGCAAACACAGCCAGGGCGAACAGGCCCCGGCGGCGGTTCTCCATATACTCGTCCAGCGCGGCCAGCAGAAGGGGGAAGAAGACAATGGCCTCGTGAAAATGGTTGAAGAACACATTGTACACCGAAAAGCCCGAGAAAGCGTACAGCACCGCGCCGATCAGGGCCGTGTCCGGCGACTTGGTGTAGCGGTGGATGTAAATATAGCCTGTCAGCGAGGCGCAGGCAAATTTCAGGATGAGCAGGGGCCCCATGAGAAACTGCAGCCACTGGGAGGGGAAGGGGATGGTGAGCCAGAAGAAAGGGCTGCCCAGCAGATAGAAGGAGTAGGAGCCAATGAAGTTGGCCCCCAGGTCCGTGTGCTGGTTCCAGCCCAAACGGCCCTCCCGCACCGCGTCATGGGCCAGGCGGTAGAAGGGGACCTGCTGCACATTGAAGTCGCCATAGAACAAAAAGCGGCCTCCGTCCACCAAAAGGAAGGGAAGAAAAATGAGGAAGGACAGGCCCAGGCCCAGGGCAAAGGACTTGAGAAAGTAATTTTCACGCCAGGAGCGTTTTTGCTGTGTATTTGCCATGCTGTTTGACCTCGAATGGAAGGATTTGGGTGGTACTTGGAACAAGTATAGCACAAAACACAGTGGGAATAAAGTGTTTTTTGCTGGTTTTCCCTTTCGCTCGGAGGAAGAATGTGGTATAATGTGCTCTGGTGAGCACAAGGAGAAGCCCAGAAGCGCGAAGCGCTTCTCTTTTGCTGCGCATGACTTGGCGATGCCAAGTTACAGCGCCGGACTTCTCCATAAAGATTTGTGGTATAATGTACTTTGACAACCACAGACGCCAGCCCTGCGGCGGAAGCCGCTTCTCTTTGCGATTGCAGGCGTCATGTCCCCAAAAAATCTTATCCTCCCGCGCTTGGGCAGGCTGGGACTTTTACCATAAACCAGAAGGAGCGTTTTGAAATGCACCCACAAAAAATATATCCCCCCACCCGGTTTTGCACCATGCAGGCGGCGTTGGCCGGTCATAATCAAACGGTGTGGGAGGGCTAGGCATGTACCACTTTTTTGCCATGCTCTCCCGCATGAAATATATCAACCGCTGGGGCCTGATGCGCAATACCCGGCATGAAAACCTCAGCGAGCACTCGTTAGAGACTGCCATTGTGGCTCATGCCCTGGCGATAATCGGCAACACGAAATTCGGGCGCAAAGCAGACCCCGAGCGGGCGGCTGCGCTGGCCCTGCTCCATGACGCGGGAGAGATCATCACCGGGGACCTGCCCACGCCGGTGAAGTACTACTCTCCGGACATCCGCGCCGCTTATGGAGAGGTGGAGTCCATGGCCGTGGAGCGGCTGGTGTCCATGCTGCCCCCTGAGCTGCGCCCCGCCTACCGGGAGCTGATGACCCTCTCCGCCCCAGGAGACCAGGAGCTGCTGCCCCTGGTAAAGGCTGCGGACCGGATCTCGGCGGTGATCAAATGCATGGAGGAGCGGCTCAGCGGCAACCAGGACTTTCGGGAGGCGGAGGAGAGCACCTGGCGGGCCCTGAAGGAAATGAACCTGCCGGAGGCGGAATACTTTATGCGGGAATTTCTCCCCAGCTATGGGCTGACTCTGGACGAGCAGAACCAGCGGCCCGCCGGGTCCGGAGGAAAGGAGAGTGCGCAGTGAAGATCGGGAGCCTTGAAATTGCCGGGCCCGCCGCTCTGGCCCCTATGGCCGGGGTTACTGACGGAGCCTTTCGCCGGGTGTGCCGGAATTTCGGCGCAGCCTATACGGTCAGCGAGATGATCAGCGCAAAGGCCATGGAGTTCGATGACCGGAAGACCGCCGCCCTGGCAGACCTCTCCTTTGACGAGGGGCCGGTGTTTCTGCAAATTTTCGGCAGCGAGCCCGAGGTGATGGCCCGGGCTGCGGCAAGACTGGCCCGGCTGGGTCCGGCGGGCATTGACGTCAACATGGGCTGCCCTATGCCCAAAATTACCGGGGGCGGGGCGGGCAGCGCCCTGATGAAGAACCCGGAGCGGTGCGGGGAGATTGTCGCCGCCATAAAAGCCGCCTGCGGCCTGCCGGTGACTGTAAAGCTGCGGGCCGGTTGGGACCGGGACCATGTGAACGCTCCGGAGACCGCAAAAATCTGCCAGCAGGCCGGGGCGGACGCGGTCTGCGTTCACGGGCGCACCCGGGACCAGCTCTACCAGGGCCGGGCGGACTGGGGCGTGATCCGGGCGGTAAAGGAGGCTGTGGACATCCCGGTCATTGGCAACGGCGATGTGACAGACGGCCCTGCCGCCGGGGCCCTGCTGGCAGAAACCGGCTGCGACCTGGTGATGGTAGGCCGGGGCGCCCTGGGCAACCCCTGGGTGTTTCAGCAGGTAAACGCCTGGCTGGGAGAAGAGGCTCTGCTGCCGCCCCCTGGTCTGGCCCAGCGGCTGGTGACCCTGCGCCGCCACATGGAGCTGATGTGCCAGGAAAAGGGAGAGCCCCGGGCCATGCGGGAGGCCCGCAAGCATGTGGCCTGGTATTTGAAGGGGATGCGGGGCGCGGCGGAGCTGCGGCGGCGGGCCGGAGCCCTGTGCACCATGGCGGAGCTGGACGCCCTCATTCTGGACGCCTACCGGGCAGGGGCGGCGGAGCCGGAAGGACCGGAGCAGCTGCAAAAAACAGAGGAGGCGGTTTTATGACAGACACCCAAAGGCTGAGCCAATGGCTGCGGGAATGCAGGCACAATGTCTTTTTGGGGGGCGCGGGACTGTCCACAGCCAGCGGCATCCCGGACTTCCGCAGCGCCCATGGGCTCTACACGGAGAAAAAGCAGGGCGTCTCCTACGAAGAGATGCTGTCTCACGACTATTACCAGCGGCACACCGCCGCCTTTTACGACTTTCTCCGCAACGTAATGCTGTACCCGGACGCCAAGCCCAACCGGGCCCATTACGCTCTGGCCAAGCTGGAGCGGGAGGGCCTGCTGGAGGCAGTGGTCACCCAGAATATTGACGGCCTGCACCAGATGGCCGGGAGCAAAAACGTCATTGAGCTGCACGGCAACGAGAACCGGTATCTCTGTCAAAATTGCGGCCATGTCTACAACATGCGGTATGTGATGGAGTGCGAGGGTATTCCTTACTGCAGCTGCGGCGGCCAGCTGAAGCCGGACGTGGTCCTGTACGGGGAGATGCTGAACCAGGAGGACCTGAGCCGGGCCATCGCCTATGCGGAGAGGGCGGAGCTGATGCTGGTGGCAGGCACCTCCCTGGTGGTATACCCGGTGGCAGGGCTGGTGCGGTATTTGCAGGAGGGGGCGCGGCTGGTAATCGTGAACCGGGACCCCACGCCCTATGACGGAGCAGCAGACCTGGTCATCCGCAGGGACCTGGTGGAGGTGCTGGCGGAGGCTGCGGAGCTGGACGGGTAAGACCTCTTTCTGCTGCCGGCTGGAAGGCCGGCGAGCGCAGACGCGGGCCTGGCAGCTGTGGAGCGGCGAGCGCTCTGTTTGCGGCTGTCAGATGCAGAGAGGCTCTCCCCGCATCCCGTTCGAGAAAGGAAACTAAAATCTGCCGGAGCCTGACCCGCCCGGACGGCCCAGCTTTTCCCACGCTCCCCTCCCTTTTTCCCTTTGCATTCTCCTCCCGGTTGTGTTACAATAAATGGGATTATGATTTTCACATTTCATTTGGGAAAAGGAGAATGACAATGGAACAGCCCGCGGCACAGTCCGCAAAACGCAGGGGCCTGGTGCGCAGGTTCCTGCCCTATTTCAAAAAATATGTGTGGGTGCTGGTCTTCGACCTGTTCTGCGCGGCTCTTACCACCGTGTGCGAGCTCACTCTGCCCCTGCTGGTGCGCTATGTCACTGACATGGGCATCAACGACCTGGCCTCTCTCACCCTGAGCCTTGTGCTGAAAATCGGCGCGCTCTACCTGTTCCTCTGCCTGGTAGACGCGGGGGCCACCTTCTTCCGGGCCTCCATCGGCCACATTATGGGCGCCAGAATGGAGACCGACATGCGCACCGACCTGTTTGCCCACCTGCAAAAGCTCAGCTTTCACTATTTTGACAACACGAAGGTGGGACAGATCATGTCCCGCATTACCTCAGACCTGTTTGACGTGACAGAGTTCGCCCACCACTGCCCTGAGGAGATCTTCATGTCCGTCACCAAAATTGTGGGCGCTTTCATCATCCTCTGCGGGGTGAATGTGCCCCTCACTCTCATCGTCTTCTCGGTGGTGCCCTTTATGGTGCTGGCTGCAGCCTGGTTCAACATGAAAATGCGCAGCCAGTTCCGGCAGCAGCGGACCCAGATCGGCGAAATCAACGCCCAGGTGGAGGACAGCCTGCTGGGTGTGCGGGTGGTCAAGTCCTTTGCCAACGAGGGCCTGGAAACAGAAAAGTTTGAGGCCGGCAACAAAAAATTTTTCAACATCAAGCGGGGCCGCTATTACCTGATGGGCGGCTTTGAGGCCACCAACCGCATGTTTGACGGGCTCATGCACTTTCTGGTGCTGCTGGCGGGGGCTATCTTCATGATGAGGGGGGGCGTACAGCCTGCCGACCTGGTGGCCTACATGCTGTATGTGGGCACGCTGATTACCTCCATCCGCCAGCTGGTGCAGTTTGCCGAGCAGTTTCAGCAGGGCATGACGGGGATTGAGCGCTTCTTTCAGATTATGGACGCAGAGGTGGACATCTTTGACGAGCCCGGGTCAAAGCCCCTGCAAATCAAGGAAGGCGGCGTACACTTTGAGCATGTGGGCTTCAGCTATGCCGACGACGGCAGGCAGGTGCTCTCTGAGATCAACCTGGACGTGAAGCCCGGCCAGAACGTAGCCCTGGTGGGCCCCTCGGGCAGCGGCAAAACCACCCTGTGCAACCTGATCCCCCGGTTTTATAACCTGACCCAGGGACGCATCCTCATTGACGGGCAGGACGTCAAAAATGTCACCCTGCGCTCTCTGCGGGAGCAGATCGGCTTTGTGCAGCAGGATGTGTACCTGTTCTCCGGCACAGTGCTGGAGAACATCCAGTACGGCAAGCCCGGGGCCAGCCGCCAGGAGGTGGAGGAGGCCGCCAAAAAGGCCGGGGCCCACGGGTTTATTACAGAGCTTGTCAACGGTTATGATACTTATGTGGGCGAGCGGGGGGTCAAGCTCTCCGGCGGGCAGAAGCAGCGCATCAGCATTGCCCGGGCCTTTTTGAAAAACCCGCCCATTATGATTCTGGACGAGGCCACCAGCGCCCTGGACAACGAGAGCGAAAAGCTGGTTCAGGCCTCTTTGGAGCAGCTCTCCCGGGGCCGCACCACCTTTACCATTGCCCACCGGCTGTCCACCATCCAGGGGGCCACCGTGATTCTGGTGCTGACGGAAAAGGGCATTGAGGAAAAGGGCACCCACCAGGAGCTGATGGAGAAGCGGGGCGTCTATTACCACCTGTACAGCGCCTACAGCGGCAAGAAGGAGTGAAAAGACAATGAGCATGTCAAAGCAGCAGTCTTACCAGAGTCTGGCTGGCAGACGGGTGGCCTTTTGCGGCATTGGCCGCAGCCACCTGCCGCTGATGGAACTGTTCGCCGCCCACGGGGCCCGGGTGACAGCCCGGGACAGGCGCGGCTTTGCCCAGCTGGGGGAAAACGGGGAAAGGCTCCGGGCTCTGGGGGTTGAGCTGATTCTGGAAGAGGACTACCTGAAGAATCTGACCGAGGACATCGTCTTCCGCACCCCGGGCATGCCCTTCCATCTGCCGGAGCTGGAGGAGGCCCGCCGCCGGGGGCAGACTGTCACCAGCGAGATGGAGGTGTTCTTCGCCCTATGCCCCTGCAAGCTCTACGCTGTCACCGGCAGCGACGGCAAGACCACCACCACCACCATTCTCTCTGAATTCCTGAAGGCCCAGGGCAAGACCGTGCACCTGGGGGGCAACATCGGCAAGCCCCTGCTGCCGGAGATCGATACCATCGCCCCAACCGATGTGGCGGTGGCGGAGCTGTCCAGCTTTCAGCTCATCTCCATGCGCAGCAGCCCTGATGTGGCAGTGGTGACCAACCTGGCCCCCAACCATCTGGATATTCACAAGGACATGGCGGAGTATGTGGACGCCAAGAAGAATATTTTCCTCCATCAGGACGGCTTCAGCCGCACCGTGCTCAACAGCGACAACGAGATTACCGCCGGCTTTGCCCCACAGGTTCGGGGAGACCTGTGGGAGTTCAGCCGCAGAGAGCAGCCCGCCCGGGGGGTGTTCTGCGACGGGGAGACCATCTTTGTCCACGGCGAACCCCTGATGAAGGTGGCGGACATCAAGCTGCCCGGCTGGCACAATGTAGAGAACTACATGGCGGCCATCGCCGCGGCCTGGGGGGATGTAGACCCGGAGAATATCCGCCGGGTGGCGGCGGAATTCGGCGGGGTGGAGCACCGGATGGAGCTGGTGCGGGAGCTGGACGGGGTAAAATACTACAACGACTCCATCGCCAGTTCTCCCAGCCGGACCATCTCGGGCACACTGGCCTTTTACAAAGAAAACCTGGTGCTCATTGCCGGGGGCTATGACAAGCACATTCCCTACGAGCCTCTGGGGCCGGCCATTCGGGGGCGGGTGAAAACCCTTGTGCTTATGGGGGATACGGGGCCCAAGATCGAGCAGGCGGTGAGAGAGGCCCAGGGCGGCGCCCTGCCGGAGATTCTCCACGCCAAAGACATGGAAGAAGCAGTGGCCCTGGCCCGGAACGCGGCCCGGCCTGGGGACGTGGTGTCCCTGTCCCCGGCGTCAGCGTCTTTTGACATGTACCCGGGGTTTGAGGCCAGAGGGCGGCATTTCAAGGAGCTGGTGAACGGGCTGTAAGGGACAGCCGGAACAGTCAGAAAAAAGAAACCGAGATTATTATGCTTAGAGCCTATCCCGGAATGAGACGTGCGCAGATTGCGCAGTCAGATTGATCGTCAGATGGCGACAAAATTTTGCAGGCAGGCTGACGCCTGTCAAGAAATTTGGGCGCTATCTGACGGAAAATATGCAAGCAAGATGCGTGCGGATCATTTCGGGATAGGCTCTTAGACCAAAAGAAGTTGTGTGTAAGCGGGTGGACGCATTCAACCGCCATGATGTGGAAGAAATTGTGAGCTTATATCATGAGGACGCTATCAACCATCAGGTTGCGGAAAGCCCCGTGGTTGGGAAAGAGGCCATTCGGGAGAGGTTTACCCGGGAGTTTTCCACAGCGGACATGACGGCGATCGTAGAAAATATTTTTGAAGATGGACAATGGGCCATCCTGGAGTGGAAGGACCCCTTAGGCCTACGCGGCTGCGTTTTTTTCAGATTGTGAATGAAAGGATTCTTTTTCAGAGAGGATATTGGGATAAGCTCTCTTTTTTGAAGCAGCACAATCTGCCTGTAGAATAGGCGGGGGAGGCTCCCTTTTATTCCCAAAAACCACACACAAGAGCCGGGCCTGTCCCATACCGGCCAGACGGAAGTTCAAAAGGAGGAGACCATATTGAGAAACGACAGAACATCAGGCAGACGGCGGAGCTTCGGCGGGCCCGCCCCGGACGCCTACTATTTACCCAGCGCCGCCAGCACACCGGAGGAAATTGTCATTGTCGCCGCCCTGAAACGCTGCGGCGGGGACGGCGTGCCCTCCAAGTCCCTGCAGCGGGAGGCGGGCATCCGGGACAAGGACGCCTTTTATCAGGCCCTGCACAGTCTGCAGGAAAAAGGCGAGGTTCTGGTAGACAAGGACCACTGGGCCAAGCTGGCCCCTCTCTCCCGGGATGTGGAGGCCACTCTGGTCTCCCTGTCCGAGCGTTTCGGCTTTGCCCGGCCCCAGCGGGGAGATGACATTTTCATCCCCGGCCGGGACCTGAACGGGGCCTTTGTGGGGGACAAAATCATCCTGACTGACCTGACCAAGCGGGACAAGGGACCCAGCGGCCGGGTGAAGCGGGTGGTGGAGCGGGGGGAGCAGAAGCTCACCGGCACCATGCGCATGGAGGGGCCCATTGCCCGGGTGACCCCGGACGGCCCGGTCCGCTTTGACCTGGAGGTGCCAGCCGGCAAAACCGGCGGGGCCAAGGACGGGGACAAGGTGCTCATCACCCCCCGGCAGGACCAGAGAGGGGACTGGCGGGAGGCAGAGGTCCGGTATGTGTTTGGCACCGGCGACCGGGCGCGGGTGTGCGCCGATGCTATTATTGAGCGCTGCGGCATCCCCACCCAGTTCCCGCCTGAGGTGATGGAGCAGGCGGAGAAAATCAGCCGCATGACAGTCACCCCGGAGGACATTGCCCAGCGGCTGGACCTGCGGGACGAGCCCATCTTTACCATTGACAGCGCCGACGCCAAGGACCTGGACGACGCGGTGTCCGCCCACAAAACCGTGGACGGCTATACCCTGGGGGTGCACATTGCTGATGTGTCCCACTATGTAAAGGCGGGCACGCCCATTGACAGCGAGGCCTTTCTCCGGGGCACCTCGGTATATTTTGCCGACCGGGTTATCCCCATGCTGCCAGAGGCCCTTTCCAACGGGGTGTGCAGCCTGAACGCGGGCACGGAGAAGCTCACCTTTTCGGCCCTGATGGATTTTGACCTTGAGGGTAATATGATCGGCTGGCGTTTTGAAAAAACCGTAATCAATTCCAAGGTCCGGGGCGTGTACAGCGAGGTAAATGAGATTATCGCCGGCACTGCCGGCCAGGACATCATAGACAAGTACGCCCCTGTGATGGACAGCCTGACCACCGCCAAGGAGCTGGCGGATATTCTGGGCCGCAACGGCAAGGGCCGGGGCCAGATGGACCTGACCAGCGACGAGACCAAATTCATCCTGAACGAGGACGGGGTTTGCGTGGACATTCAGCCCAGAACCCAGGGCGCCTCGGAGGAGATGATCGAGCAGTTGATGGTGGCCGCCAACAACGCCGCGGCCAAGGCCTCTCTGAAGGCAGAGGTCCCCTTCCTCTACCGGGTGCACGAGCACCCCAGCCCGGACCGGGTGGTCGAGCTGTGCGACCTGCTGGACCGGCTCTCTGTAAAGTGCACGGAGCTGAAAAAGGGCGATCCCTCCGCCAAGGATTTCGCCGTGGTGCTGGACCGGGTGAAGGGCACCAGCAAGGAGGCTGTGGTAAACCAGCGCATTCTGCGCACCATGGACAAGGCCCGGTATGACCACCGGGAACTGGGGCATTTCGGCCTGGCGCTGAAGGAATACAGCCACTTCACCTCCCCTATCCGCCGCTACCCGGACACCTCCATCCACCGCATTCTCAGCGACCTGGTGAGAGGGGAGGACCCGGCTGTCCTGAAAAAACGCTATGGGACCTTTGCGGAGGAGTCGGCCATAGAGAGCTCGAAAAACGAGGTCCGGGCTGTCACCAGCGAGCGGGACGCGGAGGACTGCTACACGGCGGAATATATGCGCCAGCACCTGGGCGAGCAGCATACGGGGGTCATCAACGGAGTGACGCCCAAGGGCATTTTTGTAAAGCTGGCCAGCAATGCCGAGGGCTTTGTGAGCCTGAACGACTTTGAGGGCTGCGACTTTGAGTTTGACGGAGAGATCAGCCACCGGGACCGGCGGAGCGGACGGGTGCTGATGATGGGCCAGGAGCTGGAGGTAATCATTGCCGGGGCGGACGTTGCGACTGGGCGTATTGACTTTATGCCGGCGGAGGAGAAAGCGTAAAAGGCAGGCCAAGCCGCGCCGCCCTCGACTTGTTGTAAGGCAGGCCGGACCTGGTGGGGTGGGCTGCGGGGAGACCGGCGGAGCAGCTTACAGTCGCCAGAGCAAAGGAGGAAAGGCCCCAGCGGGCGCGGCAAGACGGCGAGTGTCCGGCTTGCTGGCAGCAAAGAGACTTTCTGTTTCTCCCCCTGCAAGGCCCGCCTGTAGTCATACCCCGGACAAGGCCCGCATAGTCTTTACCAAAAACAAGGAGGCCTTCTCCCCTATGAAAAGCTTTTTCGCCTCTGCCCTGCTGGGCCTGCTGGCCCTGGCCCTGGTCAACCTGACCAGCGAATACACCGGCGTGTGCCTTGCGGTCAACCGCCTGAGCCTGGCTGCGTCCAGCGCGCTGGGAGTGCCGGGCGTCACTCTGCTGGTGGTTCTCAACACCATTCTGTAAATAACCGGGTCAAGATGAAAAAACGGAGGATGTCAAAATGTTCATTATCAACGCAAAGTATTTGAACCAGGATTTTCAGCTGGTTCAGGGGGACATGGAGATCGACGGGGGCAAAATCACCCGCACAGGCCCCAGCCTCTCCCGCAAAGAGGAGGACATTGCCGTAGACTGCCAGGGCTATACCATTGTCCCCGGCTTTATTGATGTGCATGTGCACGGCTGCGCAGGTGCCGACGCCGGCGACGGCACCCGGGAGGCCCTTGAGGACATGGCCCGGTTTCTGCTGTCCCATGGGGTCACCTCTTTCTGCCCTACCACTGCCACGGTAGGCAGCGACACCATCAAAGCCGCCCTTCTGGCCGCCAAAGACCTTCATGACCACCCCTCAGAGGATGGGGCCAAGGTAGCTGGCGTGAATATGGAGGGCCCCTTCTTCTCCCGGGAGCGCAAGGGCGCGCAAAACGAGGAGTTTCTGCTGGCCCCGGACTTTGCCCTGTTTCAGGAGTGGTACCAGCTCTCCGGGGGGCTGGTGCGGCTGATTGACCTGGCCACCGAGCAGCCGGGGGGCGAGGACTTTGTAAAGCGGGCAAAGGAGCTGTGCACTGTCTCGATTGCCCACACCACCGCCAGCTATGAGGAGGCGAAGAACGCCTTTGACTGGGGGGTTACCCATGTCACCCACCTGTTCAACGCCATGAACGGCCTGCACCACCGGAAGCCTGGGGTGGTAGGGGCCGCGCTGGAGGACCAGCGGGTCCGGGCCGAGCTGATTTGCGACGGCGAGCATATTCATCCCGCTGTGCTGAAAATTGCCTTCCAGCTGTTGGGCGACCGGGCCCTGATTGTCAGCGACTCTCTGCGGGCCAACGGTATGCCGGAGGGCGCAGCCTATGAGATGGGCGGTCAGACCGTGCACATCACCGGGGGCAAGTGCACTCTGCCCGATGGCACCATTGCCGGCTCGGTGAGCAACCTGCACCAGGAGGTGAAAAACCTGGTGAGCTGGGGCGTGCCCTTTGAGCAGGCGGTGAAGTCCGCCAGCCTCATTCCCGCCCGGGCCATTGGGCTGGACGGGGAGCTGGGCAGCATTGCCCCCGGCAAGGCCGCCGACCTGGTGATGCTTGACGAAAACCTGGACATTGCCAGCGTGTGGGTGAGCAAGGGCGGGAATACCCAGATGGTGAGCTTTGGCCAGTAAACGCCAGACAAAATGTGCGGCCGCTGGCCCGGCCCGATGAAAAGACTTGCCCCTGGCAGGCTGAAGCAATGAACCCAGTCAACCAGGAGTAGGTATGTTACCGGCTGAAACAAGCCGCAAAGGTTTGGCGCAGCAGGTAGAGCCTGTCTCAGAACAGCTAAGGCTGAGAAAAAGTCTCTCCTTTTCTGTCTGCCGGGTACAGCCGGGGCGTGGCAGGGATGCTTTCACTATATTTCCCGACTGTGCGGCCTTTGGCTCGCCGCTTCTGTGAACTTCAACTAAAATCACTCTGTACAATCCAGTCTATTATATGTTATACTGTGTAAGAGGGGGCGCAAGGCTGCTGCCTCTTACACAGTATATTATTTTATTGAGGTGATCGTCATGTTGAAGCATTGGATACGCCCGGACAAGCCGGATAAGGAGGAGTTGAAGTCCCGCTTGAAGGCCGCGGGAGAACGGCTTGAGGCTCAGCAGCTGCGGTTGAAGGATAAAAAGCTGCCGGTGCTGGTGCTTATTGAGGGCTGGGGCGCAGCGGGCAAGGGCAGCACCATTGGCCAGCTCATCAAGCATATCGACCCACGGTTCTTCCAGGTGTTCTCTATGGCCGCGCCCACTGCCGAGGAACGCCGCAAGCCCTTCCTCACCCGGTATTTTGAGAGAATCCCCGAGGCTGGCAAGTTCACCTTTTTAGACTCGGGCTGGATGGACGAGGTCACCAAGGAACGCCTGAACGGCGTGCTGGGAGACGAGGCCTACGCCCAGCGGGTGGACAGCGTCAAACGCTTTGAGCGTCAGCTGACGGACAACGGCTATCTGGTGCTGAAATTCTTCTTTCAAATCAGCAGAAAGGAGCAGGCCCGGCGCATCAACGGCCTTATGGACGACAAGGACACCGCCTGGCGGGTGAGCCGGGGAGACCTGTGGCAAAACCACCACTACGAGCGCTGCGCCGAGGTCTTTGACCGCTACCTGGAAGACACCAACACCCCCAGCGCCCCCTGGTATATTGTGGACGCCCGCAGCAAAAAATTTGCCGAGCTGCAGGTGCTGGAGACCCTTTGCACTGGCATTGACACTGCTTTGCAGAACGAGAGTCTGGCAGTGCCCCTGCTGCAAAATGTCTTCCCTCTCATCAAAATGCCCAAGCTCAGCGAGGCGCCCCTGAAGGACAAGACCCTCAGCGAGGGCGAGTACAAGGAGGAGCTCAAGCGTCTGCAAAGCAAGCTGCGGATGCTTCACAACCGGCTGTACCGCAAGCGGGTTCCGGTGGTGATTGTCTACGAGGGCTGGGACGCGGCAGGCAAGGGGGGCAACATCAAGCGGCTCACCGGAGCCCTGGACCCCCGGGGCTTTGAGGTGCACCCCGTGGCCAGCCCCGAGCCCCACGAAAAGGCCCGGCACTACCTGTGGCGTTTTTGGAAGAGCCTGCCCAAGGACGGGCACATTGCCATTTTTGACCGGAGCTGGTACGGCCGGGTGATGGTGGAACGCCTGGAAGGCTTTTGCAGCGAAAACGACTGGCAGCGGGCCTACTATGAGATGAACGAGTTTGAACAGGAGCTGCACAACTGGGGGGCTGTGGTGCTGAAGTTCTGGGTGCAGATTGACAAAGACACCCAGCTGGAACGGTTCACCGAGCGGAAGAACACCCCCTCGAAGCAGTGGAAGCTGACGGACGAGGACTGGCGCAACCGGGAGAAATGGGACGTATACGAGGCCGCAGTGGACGAGATGCTGCAAAAAACCAGCACCACCTACGCGCCCTGGCATATTCTGGAATCGGTAGACAAAAAATTTGCCCGTATCAAGGCCCTGCGCATTGTGACCGAGGCTTTGGAGGAGGCGCTGAAGTAGCCCGACCCTGTCATCAATAAAAGCAAAGCATCCCAAGAGCCTGCCAGCGCAGGCCTTGAGATGCTTTTTGTCTGATGGAAAGAACCTGACGCCGCCACTCCCATCGGAAAGTTCACAGATCATGCGGCTTGTCCGGCGTACAGCATAGGTCTTGCAGCCCTGCTCAGAACCGGCAGGGCCGCAGCTCGCCTCCCACCAGAATCGCAAAGTCCCCGGACCGCAGGGCTGCCACCAGCTCCTGCCCAGTCGCCGCTCTCTCCCGCAAGGCCACGCCTGCCTGGCCAATAGCCGGACTGTCCGCCTCGTGCACGTCCCCGCCTGCGGTACCGGGCAGGCCGGTGCGCTGGGCCAGCTCCTCCGCCTGACGGTTCTCGCCCACATCGTTGTGGTAGTTGTACACCTCCACAGCATCCAGATATTCCGGCTGAGGCTGGGCTCTCCTGTCAATATACCCCCTGTCCCGGTAGGGGTGGGCCATACTCAGAAAGCCCCCGGCCTCATGCACCAACGCCGCATACTCACCCAAGGGCATGCGGTGGAGCTCCGGGTGGTCCAGCAGAAAATCCAGGTCAATGCCATAGGTCAGCACCTCCTTGCCTCCACCGTACTGGTGCTCCAGGCCAAAGTGCACGTCAAAGTCCTTACCCCGGGCCCAGTCCCGGGCCGCCAGATAGGCGTCGTAATAGGCGTGCATTTTAACGTCCCAGGGCAGGGCACGGTCCACTGCGGAGTTGCCCAGCAGGAAGTGGTCGGTGATGATGATGCCCGCGTAGCCGTGAGCATAGTAGGCCGCGGCCATCTCCTGAGGACTGCTGACAGCGCAGGCGCTGCACCAGCTGGTATGGCAGTGGGTCTCGTAGAGATAGGGATAGTCTTGCTTGGAAATGGATTGCATGGGAGTCACCTCAGAAATAATAGCTATATTTTTTCGGACACGGTTGCCGGCCGCAAGCAGGACGTTGATTCCCAGCCAGCCTGCGGCCTTTTTCTATGCGTTTACCACGTTCTTCGCCCATATGCCTGACCGCAGCATAATCAGCGCGATCACCGCCTTCAACCCCGAGTCCGCGCACTGCACCAGGAAAAACATCCAGGGCAGAGGCAGGGCGGTAAACCGGCTGAGCACAAAGGCAATGGGCAGACACACCACCCAGGTGTAGGCGCAGTCAAACAAAAAGGTAATGAATGTGCGCCCGCCGGAACGGATGGTAAAATAAGAGCAGTTGACAATAGCACCCAACGGCAGAAACCCGCCGGAAATCATCAGCAGCTTGGCCGCCAGGTCCTGCACCAAAGGCTCGGTGTTGTAAATGAGGGGGATAAAGGGCGCGCTGGCAATCAGCAGCAGGCCCATCACCAGGTTGATGGCTGTGCCGAAAAACAGCAGCTTACGCACCGTGTCCTTTGCCCCGTCCATGTCGTTGGCTCCCAGCTGCTGCCCCACCAGAATAGCCACTGCGTTGCCCATGGCCATCAGCAGCAGCGAAAACAGCTGATGGGCTGTGGAGCTGATATTGCTGGCCGCCACTGCCGCCAGACCCCGGGTGGCATAGCAGGCGGTGATGAGGGAGATGCCCACAGACCAGAGCATCTCATTAAGCATAAGAGGCGTACCGGTTATGCTAATGCGCCGGACCAAGGACAGGGGCACCCGCAGGCTGCGGAAAGCTCCCTGAAGAAAGACAAAGCGTTTCTTGTGGCGGTAGGACTGGAAGATCAGGTAAGCGGTCTCTATGTAGCGGGCAATGACCGTTGCCAGGGCCGCGCCGGCCACGCCCATTCTGGGGAAGCCAAAGCTGCCGAAAATGAGCAGATAGTTGAGCGCCAGATTCACCCCAATGGAGATTACGCTTGCCACCATGGGAATGAAGGTCTCCCCCGTGTCCTTCAGAATACTGGCAAAGCAGTTGGACACTGCAAAGGGGAGAAGCCCCCACAGCATAATGTTCATATAGCTTCTGGCATAGTCCAGCGTAGCGGCCGCCTCCTGGGGGGAGGTGTTTTCACCGTTCAGGTAGAGCAGAAAAAAGCTCTCCCCAAACCCCAGCAGGGCGGCAATGCCCAAAACCGTAGCCGCCACAGCGAACAGGGTGCGAAAGCGCAGGGTATACCGCAGGCCGTCCACATCCCCCTTGCCATAGTATTGCGCCCCAAAGATGGACGCGCCGGACATGCCGCCAAACAGGGTCAGGTTAAAAATAAATATAATCTGGTTGACAATGGCCACGCCAGACATAGGGGCTGTGCCCAGCCGTCCCACCATCACATTGTCCAGCAGGTTTACAAACTGGGTGATGCCCTGCTGGACCACCATAGGCACCAGCAGCGTGATAACAGACAGATAAAAAGCCTTTGAGCCAATATATTTTTTGATCAATGTCAAGCTCTCTCCTCCTCCTCTTGGTTGGCTAAAAAGCCCCGTCAGGCAGGAGAAAGCGGTTCCCAGGGGCTTGTCCGTTGCCTGTCAGAGCATATTGTGTCATTATATCACAAAAAATGAAGACAGGCAAGGGTAAACCCCGCAAATGCGAGGAATCCGTTTTGTGAGAACACACTATTTTCCACTGGGGCCTGCTTGCTTTTGCCCCTGCCATTTGACAAACCCTGCCCCATGGTCTATAATATTCCTATCGTCAACACCCTTGTCCAGCCATTGAAAGGAGGCGGCGTTCATGCCAGCAATCAGCGAACAGGACCTGCGGACTCAGCTGGAAAACGGAACCCTTGCCTCCCTCTACCTGCTGGTCGGAGAGGAAAAACTCATTCTCAAACGGGCGGCGCGGCGGCTCATTGTCCGGGCCTCCGGCGACAGCTTCCCTGAGTTTAACCGGAATGAGCTCTCAGGCGAATCCCCGGTAGAGCGCATTGCGGACGCTGCCGCGGCCCTGCCCTTTTTTGCCCCCCACAAATGCGTGGCCGTAGCGGACCTGGACCCAGAGGCGCTGTCCGCCCAGGAAATGGATAAGCTTCTGGACCTGCTGGACGACCTGCCGGAGACCACCACACTGGTGCTGTACTACCCAACCCTGAATATTCCGCCTAAGTCGGCAAAGTGGAAGAAGCTCATGGACCGGGGAGGCAAGGCAGGGCTCACCGTCTCCTTTGCCCGGCGGGAGCCGGCCGAGCTCCGCCGCACCATTCTCAAGGCAGCGGAAAAGCAGGGCTGTGTGATGGAAAAAACCGCTGCCGACCGGCTGCAGGAATACTGCGGCCCGGACCTGAATATGCTGCTCAACGAGACCAACAAGCTCTGCGCCTATGTTCTGGGTCAGGGCGAGGGCCGGGTCACCCCCCGGACCGTGGAGGCGTTGACCCCCAAAACCACCGAGACCGCCACCTTCGCCATGGTAAAGGCCCTTACCGCCGGCAACGCTCAGGAGGCCTACACCCTGTTGGACGAAATCTTCTGGCAGGACCCGGAGCCGGTATCTGTGCTGGGCGCCATGTCCACCGCGTTTATTGACATGTACCGGGTGCGGGCCGCTCTGGACAGCGGATTGACTGCCGGGGCCGCTGGGGAGTACGCCCCGGAGTACAAAAAATTTAGCTTTCGCCTGCGCAACGCCGAGCGTTCCATCCGGCGGACGCCAGCCTCTGTGCTGGCCCGCTGCCTGGACCTGCTGCTGGAGGCGGACCTGAGCATAAAAGGCTCGCGCATGGACTCCCGGCTGGTGATTGAGGCCCTGATGGTGCGGCTGATGGAGGCCATGCACGCCGCCCAGGGAGGTCAGAGATGACGCCCCGGGTACGGGAGGCCATTGTGGTAGAGGGCCGCTGCGACAAGGCCAAGCTCAGCTCGATTTTAGAGGACCCGGTGATTGTGGAGACCGGCGGCTTTCAGATTTTCAAGGACCAGGAGCGTATGGAGCTCATCCGACAGCTGGCGGCTCAGCGGGGCGTCATTATTTTCACGGACAGCGACGGGGCAGGGTTTCTCATCCGCAGCCGCCTGAGCCAGTGTCTGCCCCCCAGTCAGGTAAAGCATGCCTACATTCCCGATATCTACGGCAAGGAACGCCGGAAAGCAAAGCCCTCCAAAGAGGGAAAGCTGGGGGTGGAGGGTATGCCCGCTGATATTCTGCTGGACTGCCTGCGCCGGGCCGGGGCAGGCCTTTGCGCCAGGGAGAACAGCGGCACGCCGGAAGAAAAGCTGACAAAGGCGGACATGGCGGAGCTGGGCCTCTCTGGCGGGGCAGACAGCGCCGCCCGCCGCAGGGCCTTGCAAAAAAGGCTGGGCCTGCCGGAGCGGCTCTCATCCAACGGCCTTTTGCAGGCGCTGAATGCCCTGTATGGCCGCCGGCAGGCAATCGCCCTGCTGACACAAATGTCACAAGAAGATAACCAGGAGGCATAGTC
Organism: Acutalibacter sp.; assembly: GCF_056800975.1. NCBI lineage: Bacteria > Bacillati > Bacillota > Clostridia > Eubacteriales > Acutalibacteraceae > Acutalibacter > Acutalibacter sp. The sequence goes on along the minus strand of NZ_JBQISV010000016.1, from coordinate 11,300 downwards.
ATGGCTGGCACAGTGGGACGCAAACGGTTGGAACTGTTTTTGGACCTGTATAAGCAGATCGAGGATGTATTGGAGGAAAAGTACCGCAATTCCCGTCGTCATTACACCAGTGCGGTATACGAATTCATCAAGGACTATGAGAGCGCCCCTGTGCGGGATAAGCTGGACATCTGCCGGCATATCCGCAACCTGATGGCCCACAGCGCCAACATGGACGGCGAGCCGGTGGTAGTGCCCTCCCAGCCAGTGGTGGACGCGCTGCAGGAGGTGCTGGACTTTGTAAGCCGGCCTCCTCTGGCTCTGGAATACGCCACCAAGGGCGAACGGGTACTGAAGGTGGGCCCCAACCAGAAGGTGCTGCGGGTGATGGAGCTGATGGAAAAAAACGGCTACTCCCATGTGCCGGTCATGAAGGACGGGCGGTTTTACGGGGTATTCAGCGTGGGGGCCGTGTTCCGCTATGTGCTGCGGCGCAGAGGCAAGGGGCTGGACCCGGAGGCCACCATCAAGGACCTGAAGGGGTATCTGGCAGTGGAGGAGCACACGGAGAACTATGAGTTCGTCCCCGCAGACGCCAGCTATATCGCGGTGCGGCAGCGGTTTGAACTGCCCCGGGCCAAAAACAAGCGGGTGGCGGTCATCTTCATTACCCAGGACGGCAAGCCGGACCAGCCCCTGCTGGGTATGCTTACCCCCTGGGACGTGCTGGGCGAGGGATAATCTGTCTGCCCCAGGAAATTGCTGGAAAAAGTCAGTCGTAATCTCAAGCCGGGCGGCTTATAAGGGGCTTTCCGACTGTGTCAACAGAAACAAAAAAGAGGCCGGGGGCGGGTTCCCTGGCCTCTTTTTCACAAACTGAACCGGCTGTCTCTGTGCTCTGGCTGGCGGAATCATTCCACCGAAGCAGCCTCCACGCTGGCCTCCGGAGCGGAAGCCTCTCCGCCAGAAGCGTCCAGTCCCTCTACCGGGGCGGCGGAGCCATTCTCTCCCTCCTGCTGGTTCTCCTCGTCCTCCAGCTCAGACTTGACCTTGCGCTTCTCCTCCTCCATCATGCGGAGGATCATGGCCATCATGTAGGCTTTGGGGTCGTTTTCCAGCAGGTATTTCTCATCCTGGGGTGGCACCTTGTGGCCCTTGCCGATGTTCGCGGCGATTTTGGTGCAGCGCTTCATTTTGTCCATGGCCTCCTTCAGGGCCTTGGTCTGCTGCTCGCTCTGCTCCTTCATCTGCACGCTCTGCTGCTGCATCACGCTCACCATCTGCCGGACCGCCTTCCACTTTTCCGCCTGGGCCTGCTGACGCTTCTCCTCAGGGGTCATAGGCTCCTCAAGCCGGGCCTCGTCCTGCCCCGGCTGGCTCTCCTCCTGCCGGCCCTGTAAAAATTCCACTGCCTGCCGGGAGAGCTCCACCCGGTCCTCCCGGGCCTGCTGCCTGATCTGGGCGGAGGTTTTGGGGGCATATTCCTGCTCCCGGTCCGTCTCAGGGACAGGGGGACGGGCCTCTGCCGCCGGCCTCCGGCTTCTGAGGCTGGGGTTCATTTTCAGCTCCATCTTCATACCTCCTTTCTTCTATCATCGGCAGAAGTCCAGAGAAAATTAAGCAGAAGGGGAAAATTTGTGAAAAAAGCGGCCAGAGTGGGGCAAAATCCATCCGGCACGGCAAATAAATGACACGAAAACCGGCACAGACCCTGCCACGCTTTCGGACAGGGACGGCGTTTCCTACCTAAACAGAAACTATACTTTTATTTTAGATATTACCATACACTTATTTGCGTGAACCCCAAACCGTCCCTATAGAATACCCCTCTCCGGCTTCTCCAAAAAGTGGCGCAGGGCAGTGTAGCGCCGGGTCTTCCGGTTGTTCTCCACCATCTCCTGCAGGGTCCAGGGGTCGCCGGCAAGAATGAGCAGCTTCTTCGCCCGGGTCACCGCTGTGTACAACAGATTGCGGTAGCGCAGAAGCTTTGGCACACTCAGCAGGGGAATCACCACAGCCGGGAACTCGCTGCCCTGGCTTTTGTGCACGGTAATGGCATAGCAGAGCTCCAGCTCCTGGGCGGCCTTTTCATAGGGGTAGGTGACCACCTTGTCGTCCATTCGCACCTCCATGCACTTGGCCGCAGAGTCAATGCGCTGAATAACCCCCATGTCCCCATTGAACACATCCTTGCCAGAGCCGCCCCCATCCCGCTCCCACTCCAGGTTGTAGTCGTTGCGGACCTGCATCACCTTGTCCCAGGTGCGAAAGACCCGGCCGTCCAGCTTCACCTCTTCCTTGTCCTCAGCCGGGGGGTTGATCACCTCCCGCAGCAGCCGGTTCAGCTCCACTGTGCCCAGCTCTCCCTTGCGGCTGGGACAGAGCACCTGAATGTCGTCCATAGGGGAATAGCCGTAGGCCTTGGGCAGACGTTCTGTCACAAGAGACACCACCAGCTCCTGGGTCTCCTGCATCTGCCGGCGGCGGAGAAAGAAGAAATCATTGTCCTTCCTGCCCAGCTCCGGCAGCTGGCCCCTTACAATCTGGTGGGCGCTGGCAACAATCAGGCTTTCCATAGACTGCCGGAAAACCTGGTCCAGCTGAACAGTGGGGAACAGCTCTGAGCTGATCAGGTCCCCCAGCACATTGCCCGGCCCAACCGAGGGCAGCTGGTCTGTGTCCCCCACCAGAATCAGCCGGCAGCCCAAGGGCAGGGCCCGCAGCAGGCTGTCAAACAGGTAGCTGTCTACCATCGACAGCTCGTCCACCACCAGGCATTCACATTGCAAGGGGTCCTGCTCGTTCTTTTTGAAGTAGGGCCGGTCCAGCTCGTCCCACTGCACCTGCAGCATGCGGTGAATGGTCTTGGCCTCCTCGCCGGTAAGCTCTGACATGCGCTTGGCCGCCCGGCCTGTGGGAGCTGCCAGCAGCACCTGCTCCCCGGCCTCCTTCAGAATGCGGATAATGGCGTTGAGGGTGGTGGTTTTGCCTGTGCCGGGCCCGCCGGTGAGAATAAGCACCCCCTGCTCCATGGCGGCGCGAATCGCGGCCCGCTGCTTGCCTGCGTACTGAATGCCCTCCCGCTGCTCGATCTCCCCGATTTTCCCGTTCGCCCCGGCAATGGGCTTGGGCGGGGTGCGCAGCATGGCCTTCATACGGGCGGCGGTGTAGGTCTCATATTCATGCTGATTGGGCAAAAACAGAAACCGCTGCCCCCCTATGGCCTCCTGCTGCAGCCGAAACCCCTCGGTCAGACTGTCAATGGCGTCCAGCACCTGCTCCTCTGTCACCTGAAGCAGCCCTGCCGCCACCTGGGCAAGCTGCCGCTGGGGCAGGCAGGTGTGGCCGTTCATCAGGTTATGCCGCAGCACATAGAGGGTGCCTGCCTGCACCCTGCTCTCCTGGCTCTGGGGCGTGGTCAGGCTCCGGGCCAGCCCGTCCGCCGCCTGAAAGGGGGCCCCAATCTCCTCCTCGCAGAGACAATAGGGGTCCTGGCGCAGCACCTCCTGGGCGTTGGGGCCATACTGCTTCCAGGCCAGGGCCGCAAACTCAGGGGCTATGCCGCTAAGGGAGAGCCAGGTCATCAGCTCCCGCAGGCCCTGAATCTGCCGGTAGCTTCTGCTCAGCTCCATGGCCCGGTCCTGGCTGACGCCCTCCAGCTGGGCCAGCCGGCTGGGCTCCTGCTCCAGCACCTGGAGGCATTCTGTGCCAAAGGCCTCCACCATGCGCAGGGCCGTGGCAGGGCCTATGCCCTTCACCACCCCAGAGGAGAGATATCGCAGCATGGCCTGTTCACTCTCAGGGGGGGTGCGGGTGAACCGCTGGGCCCGCAGCTGCCTGCCATAGGTGACGTTCTCCTCCCACCGGCCCCACACCCGCAGGGTCTCCCCCTCGCCCAGCATAGGGAAGACCCCCACCACCGCAGCCGCCTCTTCGCCGCCGGCCATGCGGAAAATCGTGTATTGGTTGTTCTCGTTGCGGTAGGTGATCTTCACCACCGTGCCGCTGACCTCCACCAGCTCCGGGTTGTCCATGCCAGCCCCCTTTCTGAAGCGGGAGCCTGCCTGCACCCCGGTCATGCAGTGTGCAAACAGACTCCTATAGGCCTATTTCTTTTCTATAGCTGCTCTGGGCCGCAGCTCCAACCAGGGGTACTCTGCCTGCAGCCGCCGGGCAATGGCCTCTGCCTGACTGCCCGGCTCCGCCAGGCACACCAGCCGGCAAGGAGGGCGCAGGGCCATCCATTCCACCCGCTGGGCCCCGGCCCGCACCAGACTCTCGCAGTCATCCGGCCCGGCAGGAATCACCACCAGCTCCATCTCTCCCTCGCCGTAGCGGTCCCGGCGCAGCCAGAAGATCAGCCGCCGCAGCAGCTCCACAGCCCCGGCAACCAACAGCACGGTCCCCAGGCCCAGCAAAATCCATTTCATAAATACCGCCTCCCTCACATCAGTCTATGCGCAAGGGGAGGCGGCGGTCACAGTGATCCCTGTTCTCAGCTTCTGGTGAATATCACAGTGGCGTCCAGGTGCAGCTGCAGAATGGACCCAGGAACCTGAGGCGTCACCGGTCCATGGAAAGCCCGCTCCACAATCTCCCGTTTGTCCGCCCCGGCAATGAGCAGCACCCGCCGGGCCTTCATAATGGTGCCAATGCCCATGGTGACAGCCATGGTGGGCACGTCCTCCACCCGGTCGAACAGCCGGGAGTTGGCCTTTATGGTGCTTTCGGCCAGCTGAACCGTGTGCACCCGGGCAGGGAAGTCCTCCGCGGGCTCGTTGAAGCCAATGTGCCCGTTATGGCCAATGCCCAGCAGCTGCAGGTCCGGCCAGCCCAAGGACTCCACCAAAGACTCATAGCGGGCGCACTCCGCCTCCATGTCGCTGGCGGAGCCGTCGGGCAGATGGGTGTTGGCAGGGTCGATATTCACCCGGCCAAACAGGTTCTGGTCCATAAAATACCGGTAGCTCTGGGGATTTTCTGCGGTAAGGCCGCAGTATTCGTCCAGGTTCACCGTGCGCACCCGGGAGAAATCCAGCCGCCCCTCTCCACAGCGGGAGGCCAGATTTTCATAGGTTCCCAGGGGTGAAGAACCGGTTGCCAGACCCAGCACACAGTCCGGCTTGAGCAGCACCTGAGAGGCAATCATGTCCGCAGCCAGCAGGCTGAGCTTTTCGTAGCTTTCTACTTCAATAATTTTCATGATAATGATCCTTTCTGTGGTACTATAATGTATGGAATCAGTAATAGAGCTGCGAATATCAGGCAGGACCTGGACCGTAGAGAAAGCCGTTGGCAAATGCGCCCTTCAAAAAGTCAGAGCCGGTACTTTCGGTCGTTTCTTATGCGTACACTACGGCTACCGCTCATTCCTTTTGCGTCTTGGGCTCCGGCAGCTGGGCCAGCACTACCCCGGCAAACACCAAAGCGCAGCCAGCCATCTCCCGGAGGCTCAGAGGCTGGCCCAACACCAACCAGCCGGACACTGCCGCGAATACGGACTCCAAGCTGAGAATCAGAGAGGCAGCCGCAGGGTCCAGCCCTCTCTGTCCCACAATCTGCAAGGTATAGCCCACTCCGCTGGACAGGATGCCCGTATACAACAGCGGCCCCCAGGAGGCCAGCAGGTCCTCCCAGCAAAAGCCGCCCTCCAAAGTCAAAGCCAGCAGGGTTGACACCAGCCCCGCCACAAAAAATTGCAGACAGGAGAGCTTCACACCGTCCACACGAGGGGAGAAGCGGTCGATGACCAGAATATGGAAGGAGAAAAGCGCCGCGCTGGCCAGCACCAGGCCGTCTCCCCGGCCAATACCTCCCCCGTCCTCCAAGCCGCCTGCCACGCTGAGCAGGTAGGCTCCCCCCAGGGCAAGAGCCACGGCCAGCCAAAGCTTTTTGCCTCCCCGATGGCCCAAAAACAGCCCCAGCACCGGCACAAACACAATATACAGCGAGGTGAGGAACCCAGCCTTGCCGGCTGTGGTGCTCTGCAGCCCGGCTTGCTGCAACAGGCTGGCCGCGCCCAAAAACAGGCCGCACAGCAGCCCTCCCAGCAGCAGCGCGGGGTTTTTCCAGCTGGCGGCAACTGCCTCCTCTGGGGCAGCGTGACGGCGCAGGCGGCCGCCCACAGCAATTACCGGCAAAAGAGCCATAGCCCCCACAAAGCTTCTTGCCCCGTTGAAGGCGCAGGGTCCCAGGTGGTCCATGCCCATGCTCTGGGCCACAAAGGCTGTGCCCCAAATCAGCGCGGCCAGGCCCAGCAGCCCGGCCCTGGCAGACTTATGCAGTTTCATCCGCCTTCTCCTCCCGGGTCAGGTTTTTCATCCAGTTAAAGCGGTTAATCTTCACCACCGCCACAATGCATTTCAAAATCTGGTCGCACTTCAGCGCAGCGAACACCACCCAGGCAGGGGCCCCCAGCCAGTAGCTCACCAACGCCGAGGGAATCAGCACCAGAAACACAAAGATGGTGTCATTTTTAAACACAAAGGAGATGTCTCCCCCAGACTTCACCAGGCCAAACAAACAGGCCGCCTGATAGCAGGTGCCCACAATGGTCACCGAAATCACGTTGATAAACTGCCGGGAGTAGGCCATTGCCTCAGGGGTGGCGTTGTAAAGGCCGATAAAGCCCTCCCGGAACAGCAGCACCACGGCCCCTGAGATCAGTCCCACACCCAGAAAAATCACCTGCACAGTGCGGGCGTACTCCTTCATTTTTTCATACTGGCCGGCTCCCACCGTCTTGCCGGTGATAATGCCCACCGCAGAGGAGAGGCCGGTCATCCACACATAAACCAGACTGTGCAGCATACCGGTGATGCTCACCGCCGCCAGCACCCCGGCGCTGTAAAAGCCCATAATCTTGGTGTTGGCCAGATTGTTGATGGCCCACACCACCTGCCCGCCAATGACCGGCAGACCATAGCGGAGAAAATCCTTGAGCAGCGCCCGGTCGGTGCGCAGCAGGTCGGCAAAGCGGAACCGCAGCTTTTTGTCCACCGAAAACACATAGACTACGCTCACCAGCATCTCTAACACCCGGGAGATCAGGGTGGCAATGGCCGCGCCCTTTACCCCCAGAGCAGGGAGGCCCAGCTTGCCGAAAATCAGAATGTAGTTAAGGGACACATTGACCACCAGGGCCATAATGGAGATATAGAGCCCGATTTTAGCGGTCTCCACGCTGCGCATGGAGGCAATCATCACCTGGGCGATACTGAAGAACAGATAGGTAAAGCCCACAATGCGCAGATAGACGCCGCCCTCGGCAATGACCCCTGGCTCGCTGGTGAACAGGCCGATGATGGCCGACGGAAACAGCACGGCCGCCAAAGTAACCAACAGGCCCACTCCAAAGGCGAACTTCACCCCCACCGACACCACCTTGCGAATGCTGGCGGCGTCCTTTTTACCCCAGTACTGGGCGGCGAGAATGAGGATGGCTCCCTCGATGCCGGCAATAAACATCTGCACCACTGCCTGCATCTGGTTGCCCACATACACGCCGGAGATGGCATTGTCCCCCAGACGGCCGATCATCAGATTGTCCGCAAACCCCACTGCAAAGGTGACCAGGTTTTGCAAGGAAATGGGCACTGCCAGAGCAATCAGCGTCTTATAGAAAGACCTATCTCTCGTAATAATCCTCATAATACCCCTCAAAAAGTATCAAAAAAGTCCATTGCGGGCAAAAAAAGTCAAATGACCCACCCCTCGCCGCACGAATCAAGAGCTTTTGAAGAATCCAGGGAAGCTCTTCCTAAAAAGCCTCCTTGACCGCCCAAGACGCGGAATGTCCTAGACAAAGTGAACACTGTGTGCGTCCTGCCGCAAACTTTGTCCGCCCTTGTCTGACAGCGGTTTGGCCACCGGCGGCTCAGAGCATTGCCCTGAGAACCCACAGAGGGCCTGCCCCTCTGGACTCCCATATCCGCAGGTTTTCCGGCCAGCGGCTTGTGCGCTCTTTATGCCTCGGGCGTGGCTGTGGCCTCCGGGCTGGGCGACGCCTCGGGGTCTGGGCTGGGAGAGCCGTCCGGCTCCGGGCTGGCTGTCACATTCACCCCGTCCTTGGACTTGGCAAGCTTGGAATACAGCAGCTTCTGGGTGTCCGAGTCCGCAATGCCTGTCTCAGGCAGACCGTTGACCTTCTGGAACTCCTTGACGCAGCCAGCGGTGTACTCCCCATAGTGGCCGTCGTATTCTGTGTCCAGATACCCCAGCTCGTCCAGCCGGGTCTGCATGGCAAAGACCTCCTCCCCCTGGTCTCCCTCCTGCAGGGTCTCATAGGTCACCCCGTCGTCCTCCTCCAGGGCCGAGCTGAGAATGGCAGAGCTTACCGCCGAGTTGATCTCGTCAGCCGGGTCGGAGACCTGCATGGAGTTCTCCTCCAGCAGCTCCGGGAAAGCCGCTGCGCTGATCTCCAAAGCGGCCTCCACGACTGTGCGGCCCTGACGCTCAATCAGGCTGGGCTCCATCTCTACAATCCTTCCTCCCTGCACAGCCTGCAGGTCTGAGAAGCGGGAATCCCCCTCCAGCTCTGCTTTCAGGCCAGGGGGGCAGAAGATAATGCTGGGATTCTGCATCCGCAAGGTCTCCTGGTCATACTGGCCCCCGGTGAGGCTTTGAAAAATATTGGTGACCCCGGAGTAGGTCATGATCGTAGAGGCAAACATGTCTCCTGTCACACCAGAGCCTTCCATGTCATATAAATAACATGCGGTGGTGACCTTGTCGCTGGGGACAATGCGCTTGATGTCGTCCAGCGTAATAAATATATTCTGGGCCGCACTGATGCCCGCGTCATACCCAACCCCGTCGCCGGTAAGGGCGGAGGAGACCTGAGCATACAGCCGCTCAAAGTCCTGGCGGTCTACGGCGGGGGCAATGTTCAGCACGGTCAGGCCCTTCTCCTTTAAGGCCTCCTCTGCGCCAGAGCTGGCAGGGTCCAGCAGAACCAGGTCCGGGTTTGCCCCGGCTATGGCCTCCGGGTCGCCGGGGTCCAGCTTGTTCAGGTCCTTCAGGCTGGCCTGGGTGCAGTCCTCGCTGCCTGCGGCCAGCTGAGTATCGCAGCCCAGGGCCAGAACCACATCGGCCAGGCTGGGCGAAAGCACCGCCACCCGCTGGGGCCTGGCGTTGATGGTCACCCCGTTGACCTCCACCGGGAACACTCCCGCCTGAACGCCGGAGACCAGTCCGCCCATGTCAGAGCAGGCGGGCAGGGCAAGGCACAGGCAGAGCAGGGCAAGGCACAGGGCAAAAAAACTTTTATACTTCATATGGAATAATCGCTCGCTTTCTGTAGGATGGAGAACTCCTTCGTATTATAGCAAAAGCGGGGGATTTATGCAAGGCTTATCAGGAATATTTGGGGGAACCGGAATTTCCCATAGGGAATAAAGGGGAGATTTGTTATGTTCTTGGGAGGGGGACTCTGAAAGACAGTCAAAGGCCCTTTCCGCTGAATATACCCGCAGCGAACAGGCAGACGGCCGGTCCCACTTGCATTTTCGCCGGGTCTGTGCTATAATCCCTTATATCACTCTGCCATCTGGCAAATATTATTGAAAAAGGTGTTGGTTTTTCCTCCATGGACAGTCACAGTACGGCGCTCATTCTGGTCCTCATTGCCCTGATCGCGCTCTCCGCCTATTTCTCCGCAACAGAGACCGCTTTCTCCTCTCTCAACCGCATCCGGTTGAAAAGTCTGGCCAATGGGGGCAACCGCCGGGCACAGCTGGCTTTCGCTCTCTCCGAGAACTACGACGAGCTGCTCTCCACCATTCTGGTGGGCAACAACCTGGTGAACATTGCCTCTACCACCATTGCCACCCTGCTCTTTGTCCAGGCTCTGGGCGACGGCGCCGGCCCCACAGTCTCCACAGTCGTCATGACGGTTGTGGTGCTGATTTTCGGCGAGGTAGGCCCCAAAAGCATGGCAAAAGAGCACGCCGAGACCTTTGCCATGTTCTCCGCCCCTTTCCTGCGGGCGTTGATCGTGGTGCTCAAGCCGGTCAATTTCCTGTTCGCCCAGCTGAAGAAGGGGCTGCGCCGTCTGGTGCGCTCCTCCCCCAAGCAGTCTGTTACCGACAGCGAGCTGCTGACCCTGGTGGAGGAGGCTGAGCAGGAGGGCGGCATTGATAAAAGCGAAGGGGCCATGCTGCGCAATGTCATTGAGTTTGACGACATTCAGGCCATTGAGATCATGACCCCCCGGGTGGACGTGGAGGCTCTGCCCCGGGACGCGGGCCGGGAGGACATTGCCGCCCTGTTCCGGGAGACCGGCTACTCCCGCCTGCCAGTGTATGAGGAGACCATTGACAGCATTGTGGGCGTTATTCACGAGAAGGACTTCTTCTCTGCTGTCAACGGCCAGGAGCTGGAAGACATCCTTCAGCCTGCCGAGTTCATCCCGCCCTCTATGAAGATTTCTGACCTGCTTCGGCATTTGCAGCAGAAGAAGCAGCATATGGCGGTGATCGTGGACGAGTTCGGCGGCACCGAGGGCATTGTGACCCTGGAGGACGTGATTGAGGAGCTGGTGGGCGAAATCTGGGACGAACACGACGAGGTGGCGCAGGAGGGCGTACTGCCCCTGGGCGAGAACCTCTACCGGGTTTACGGCTCCATGAGCACCGACGACCTGTTTGAGTTTTTACACCTGGACTGCGAGACAGACGCTTCCACCGTCAACGGCTGGATTGCCCAGCGGCTGGACCGCATCCCCAAGGCAGGGGACGGCTTTCAGTTCCAGAACGCCAGCTTTCTGGTGACCAAGGCGGCAGGCAACCGGGCGGAGGAGATCCGGGTGCGGGTGCTGCCCCAGCCCTCCAAAGAAGAGAAGTAACCCATCAGGGTATCATTTTACATTGACCTTTATAAAAGAGGGCAGACCTTAGCGTTTAAGGTCTGCCCTCTTTTTACGTCAAGGTCAGGGTTTGCTTAGGGAGTGTCCTTTCGCGCATTTTATAACGGGACTGATTGATAGGGGCAGTCCCCTGTAATTACCCATTTATCCGGAGTTCCCGGAACGGAGACCCAGACAGGACCTCTATATAAAATCTGCGAATGGGACACTCCCGTTTGCTTATAGAATCGGAACCCTGTCTTTTTTACCCAGAAGAGGCCCCTTTCCACGTTGAAAATCCTCGTCAACCGCAAGGTTGGCCTACGGTCTTCGCCTTGAGATTGTCCTCTCCTGCTTAACATCCGTCTTTACTTAAAACAATCCTAGAGTCTGTTTGAAAACTCCGAAACGCCGTCTATTTTGCCCCAAAACGGCGCTTTCTGCGTCAAAAATCCTCGAAAGGCGGCAAGCCTTTCTT
>NZ_JBQISV010000015.1:0-34532 GCF_056800975.1 Acutalibacter sp. | reverse complement strand
CCGCCGGGGGGCGATATCCGCCGGAAGCCGGCGGGATAGAGATAACAGACGGATCAGTTTAGCACTCTCATCTCTCAAGTGCTAAACCTATTGTAGTCTCATGGTCAGTAAAAGTCAAGAGCCTTTTTGGTTTTTTTTGACTTTTAACAATTCCGTCACATTTTCCGCCTCTCTCCGCCTGCTTTCCGTCACAGGGACACAGCGGGAGCAAATTCGGCCCGGCGCGCAAAAAGTGCTTGCAATTTCTGCGGTTTTGTGCTATCATACCTCTAGTACGATATTGGGTAAGGAGGTGTTACGCTTGCCGAACATCAAGTCCGCCAAAAAGCGGGTAAAGGTCATCGCCACCAAGACCATGCAGAACCGCGCCGTCAACTCTCAGCTGAAGACCCAGATCAAAAAGGCCAACGCAGCCATTGAGAACAACGCCGGCGACAAAGCCGTTGTGGTCCGGGCCGCTATGAAGAAGATCGATCAGGCCGCAGCCAAGGGCATCATCCACAAGAACAATGCTGCCCACAAAAAGGCCGCTCTGGATAAGAAGCTGAACGCCAGCGCCTGAGCGTTGGGCTTTCAGTGACATGAGATTGGGAGGAATACTGCCTCCGCGCGAAGGCTTGGGCCCGGTTGGGCTCTGGCCTTTTATCTTTTGTGTCTCAATTCCAAATAATGGCTTGACTTTTGGCCTGATATTGGTTATTATAAATATAGTTTAACTTTTGGAGGTGTCCACCTATGAAAAAGGGAACCAAGCTCACTCTGTTGATCGGACTGATCACCGCCATTGCAGCTGTGGCCGCTTCAGTAACGGCTCTGCTGCTGTATCTGGACCACAAACGGGACGAGGAGGAGCTGGAGCACTATTTGGACTGCTCCATTCAATAAAGCTTCGGGCCCACAGGTTCTCTCCATATGGCCCTGCTTTCGGGCAGGTCCGGCTTTGAGAACACCCTCCTCCCGTCCCCACGACAGGAGGAAATAGAATGCTGGATCAAACCGGTTTTGACCTTTGGGCAGACGGCTATGACCAAGCCGTTGGCCTTGCTGACGAAAACAACGCGTACCCCTTTGCCGGGTACAAGCAGGTGCTGGGGCACATTTACCGGCAGATTATGTCTCAGGGCCCTTGTGCTGTGCTGGACCTGGGCTTTGGCACTGCTGCGCTCACCGCCCGGCTGTATGAGCAGGGCTGTGAAATATGGGGCATGGACTTCTCCCCCAAAATGCGGAAGACAGCCCAGGCGAAAATGCCTCATGCCCATCTTTTTGCAGGGGACTTTACCACCGGCCTGCCCGCCTCTTTAAAGGAGCGCCGGTATTCTTTTATTGTGTCCACCTATGCCCTGCACCACCTTCGCGACCAGGAGAAGCCTCTCTTGATCCGGGAGCTTTTACCCTTGTTGGCCCCTGGCGGACAACTGCTCATTGGCGACGTGGCCTTTGCCACCCGCCGGGAGCTGGAAGACTGCCGTGCTCAGGCTGGGGCGGACTGGGACGGGGACGAGTTCTACTTTGTGTATGAGGAGCTGCGCCCGCTTTTTCCGGGCATGACCTTTGAGCCTTTCTCTCACTGTGCCGGTGTGCTGACGCTTGAGGCGTGAGCCGGGCCCGTCTGCTTTTCCCAACCGAGGTAAAGGGGCCGTGCGCTTTTGCGCGACGTTTCAGCCTCCCTTTCTCGTTCTTTGGACAGTGGGAGGCTCTACACGGCAATACCGGGTCAACGAAACCGTCTGCCCTTTCACGAGTGTTGGCAGCCAGCCTTTACTCTATGCTGTAAGCTTTTATATTATACCGAAAACGCCCCGCGGTGTCTGCCGCGAGGCGTTTTGTTATGCCTTGTCTCTGGGCTTTGCCAGCAGCGCTGCCAGGTAGCCGAAGAATACCGCTGCCGTGGTGCCCGCCGCGCCGGCAGTCAGCCCACCGGTGAACACCCCCAGAAAGCCCTGCTCTACCACAGCCTTGCGCACCCCCTCAGAGAGGGCCCAGCCAAAGCCGCACAGGGGAACAGTGGCCCCAGCTCCCGCGTAGTCCACCAGGGGGCCGTAAAGGCCCAGTCCCCCCAGCAGTACGCCCATTGTCACAAAGGTCACCATAATGCGGGCAGGGGTCAGCTTGGTCAGGTCGATGAGCAGCTGGCCGATGAGGCAGATGGTCCCGCCCACCCAAAAGGCATTGAAATACTCCATGAAAAATACCTCCTTTGCCGGTAGTTTGCCCGCCGGAAAAGAAGGTATTCTCATTTTACAGCATTTCTGCCAGCCGGCCGATATTCTCCACGGTCAGGTCCGGCTTGGTTTCGCTGGACGCCAGCATCTCCGGGGTGGTCTCGCCGCTCATCACCAGAATGGACAGAACCTCTGTCCCCGCCGCCACGGCAATATCCGTGTACAGACGGTCACCTACCACCGCCATTTCTTGGGGCTGACACCCGGTGTGCTTCAGCATATAGCGCAGAGTGTGAGGAGAGGGCTTGCCAAAAAACTCGCACTGCACCCCAGTGGAGGCCTTCACCAGCGCCGCGATGGACCCGCAGTCAGGAATAAAGCCTCCCTCCACCGGGCAGTTCCAGTCCGGGTTGACCCCGTATACCGGGGCCCCGGCCCGGATGAAATCGCAGGCCAGCCGCAGCTTTTCATAGGTGAGGCTGGTGTCAAAGCCCAGCACCACATAGTCCGGCGCGGTGTCGGAGAGAGGCAGGCCCGCCGCCTGAAAATCCTCCACAAGGGGGGGGGTGCCCACCACATAGGCGGACTGGCCTGGGCGGTTTTCCCTGAGCCAATCCAGAATGACCCCGTTGGAGATGAGCATCTTCTCCGGCGGCACCTCGATCCCCATTTTTTGAAGCTTTTGCAGGTAGGCCTCCCGGTTTTTCGAGCTGTTATTGGTGAAAAAGCAGAAATCACGACCCGTCTCCTTCACACGGCGGAGGAAGTCCCGGGTATAGGGAAACAGCCGGTCCCCCAGATAGATGGTGCCGTCCATGTCCAGCACAAACATTTTCACGTCCGATAGCTTTCCCATGCGCTCCCCCTTACTCCACTGTCACAGACTTGGCCAGGTTCCGGGGCTTGTCGATGTCGCAGCCCTTCATGCCCGCCGCATAATAGGCGAACAGCTGCAGGGGCAGAATGCTCATGCTGGGCAGCATGAAGTCCAGGGTCGCCGGCACGCAGAACTGGCAGTCGCTCTCCTGGGCCAGCCTCTCCCGCAGGTCCTCTGTGGTAATGCCCAGCACCACCGCGCCCCGGGCCTTTACCTCCCGGATGTTGGACATCATTTTGTCGAACAGCCGGCGGCAGGTGCAGATAGCCACCACCAGAGTCCCCTCCTCAATGAGGGAGATGGGGCCGTGCTTCAGCTCTCCGGCCGTGTAGGCCTCTGAGTGAATATAGGAGATCTCCTTGAGCTTCAGCGAGGCCTCCAGCGAGGCGGCGTAGTCCACGTTGCGGCCGATAAAATAGATATCCTTTGCGTTGAAATACTGTGAGGCGAAATACTGGATGGTCTCCTTGTGGGAAAGGCACTGCTCCGCCTGGTCCGGCAGGGCTTCCAACGCCTTGAGAGAGGCTTTCAGCTCCTGGGGCGGCAGGGCTTCCAGCTCCTGGGCCATATAGAGGGCGATGAGGTAGACCACCGCCAGCTGAGTGCTGTAGGCCTTGGTGGAGGCCACGGCAATCTCCGGCCCGGCCCAGGTGTACAGCACGTCGTCCGCCTCGTTGGCAATGGTGCTGCCCACCACGTTGACAATCGCCAAGGTACGGGCTCCCTGGCGTTTGGCCTCCCGCAGGGCTGCCAGAGTGTCCGCCGTCTCGCCGGACTGGCTGATGATGATGACCAGGCTCCGCTCATCCATCACCGGGTCCCGGTAGCGGAACTCCGAGGCCACGTCCGTCTCAATGGGCAGGCGCAGGAGCTTTTCAAAGGCGTACTTGGCCACAGCCCCCACATGGTAAGAGGTGCCGCAGGCCACAATATACACCCGGCTCAGTCCCTCAATCTGCTCCCGGGTCAGGCTGATGCCGTCCAGGCTTACCCGCCCCTCCCGGATACGGGGGGAGATGGTTTTGCGCAGGGCCTCAGGCTGCTCGAAAATCTCCTTGAGCATAAAGTGCTCATAGCCGGACTTTTCCGCCGCGGCCACATCCCATTCCACCTGCTCCGGGGTCTTCTCAACAGGTTCCAGGTCCCGGTCGTAAAAGCGGACGCCGTCCTGCTCCAACACAGCGATCTCCTGGTCGTTGAGCCGGCAGATGGTGCGGGTATGGCTCAGAACAGCGGTCACGTCCGAGGCGATGAAGTTTTCGCCCTGGCCCAGGCCCACAATCAGGGGGCTGTCCTTGCGCACGGCAAAAACCTTCTCCGGGCAGTGGGCGCAAATGACCCCCAGGGCATAGCTGCCCTCTACCCGCTGAATCGCCTGGCGGATGGCGTCCAGCACATCCCCCTGGTAGTAGTATTCCAGCAGCTGGGCCACCACCTCTGTGTCTGTGTCTGAGGCAAAGGCCACGCCCCGGCGTTTCAGGTGGTTTTTCAGCTCCAGATAGTTCTCTATAATACCGTTATGCACCACCGCGAACAGACCCCCGTCACTGACCTGGGGGTGGGAGTTCACGTCGGAGGGCGCGCCGTGGGTGGCCCAGCGGGTGTGGCCAATGCCCACTCTGCCGGGCAGGTCCTCTCCCTCATGAAGGATGCCCTCCAACACGGAGAGCCGCCCCTTTGACTTGACCACCTGCACCCCGCTGCCGGTATACACCGCCACGCCCGCCGAGTCATAGCCCCGGTATTCCAGACGCTTCAGGCCTTCCAGCAGTACAGGCGCGGCCTGTTCCTCCCCAATATATCCTACGATCCCGCACATATGACCGCCTCCCTTTCCGTTCCTGATTTCACAGCCCCGGCCTCCCCGGGTCAGACCTTGCGGTACATGATATCCTCCCGGGAGGGCCCGTTGGAGACCATAGTCACAGGCACGCCCAGGTGCTTTTCCGCAAACTCCACATACCGCCGGGCGTTCTCCGGCAGGTCCTCATATTTCCGGATGCCCCGGATGTCGCACTTCCACCCGGGCAGCACCTCGAGCACCGGCTTGCACCTTTTCAGCTGGGCAGTGGGCGGGAAGGAGTCGATCCGCTTGCCGTCCAGCTCATAGGCCACGCACACGGGAATTTCATCCAGATAGCCCAGAGCGTCCATCACGGTAAAGGCCACGTCTGTGGCCCCCTGGACCATGCAGCCGTATCTTGCCGCCACCAGGTCCAGCCAGCCCACCTGCCGGGGACGGCCGGTGGTGGCTCCGTACTCGCCCTTGTCGCCCCCGTGCTGGCGCAGGGCCTCCGCCTCCTCGCCAAAAATCTCCGACACGAATTCTCCCGCGCCCACCGCGCTGGAATAGGCCTTTACCACTGCCACAATCTGCCCGATGGCATAAGGGGGAATGCCTCCCGCCCCCACCGCGCCGTACCCTGCCAGAGGAGAGGAGGAGGTGGTCATGGGATAAATGCCCATGTCCGGGTCCCGCAGAGAGCCCAACTGGCCCTCCAACAGAATGGTCTTGCCCTCCTTCACCGCATTGTACAGCAAAGTGGTGGTGTCGGTAATATAGGGGTCCAGCATTTCTCTGTAATCCATCAGCTGGCGGTAGATTTCCTCCCGGTCCAGGGGCTTCTGGTGGTACAGCTGGGTATACAGCACGTTCTTCAGCCCCAGCACATGGTCGATGCGCTCCATAATGGCGTCCTTATCGTCATACAGGTCGCTGAGCTGAAAGCCGATTTTCGCGTATTTGTCTGAATAAAAGGGGGCAATGCCCGACTTGGTGGAGCCAAAGGCCTTGTCGGCCAGGCGGGCCTCTTCCAGGCCGTCCAGCTCCTTGTGGTAGGGCATGAGTACCTGACAGCGGTCTGAAATCAGAATTTTGGGGGTGGGCACGCCGCCCTCCTCAATGTACTTCAGCTCGCTGATGAAATTTTCCGGCGACAGGGCCACACCGTTGCCGATGATGTTGGTGATATGCTGGCGGAACACCCCGGAGGGCAGCTGATGCAGGGCAAAGCGGCCATACTCGTTGATAATGGTGTGGCCGGCGTTGCATCCCCCCTGAAAGCGGATGACAATATCAGAGTTCTCGGCCATGGTGTCGGTGATCTTTCCCTTACCCTCGTCGCCCCAACAGGCGCCCACGATTGCTTTAACCATTTTTCTCCTTGCCTTTCTGAAAATGAAATATATTTTATCTGGATGATTTTTTAATAAGAACCTAACGGCTCGAGGCAGCACCCAGTTCCCAGAAGCCGACTAAAGACGGAAACGGGGTCAAGGGGCCTCCGGCCCCTTGCGGGTCCAGGGCAGAGCCCTGGCAGGGTGTGGGACGGAGTCCCACGGCCTTGCCGGAGGCGGCGACCTGTGCCGCCGTAGGCTTTTTACTACCAACGCCCTTTATCGCCATTTTCCTGCGGGAAATGGCGATATTTGCGCTCGCTTGTCTGACGACGGTTTTGGCGCTGGCACGCAAGGTCGCGGAGCTTCACCCCACACCCCACCAGGGAAACTTTTCTCTTGGCTCGCCGTTAGGTTTCTCGAGTTATAGCTAGGTACAGCAGTCCATTCTCCTCTTTCTCCACCTGAAAGCCCGCCGCTTTATGGATTTTCAGCGCCGCCTCCCGGCTGGACTCAAAGCAGTTGGTGACCTTTTTGGCCCCCAGCTTACCAAAGGCGCAGTCCAGCAGCAGGCGGATTCCCTCTTTCGAGTATCCCTTCCCTCTTTGGGCGCTGTGCAGCACAATGCCCATCTCATACACCCCGGGGCCCTCTGTCTGGTGAAGGTCCACCTCCCCCAGAAACTCCCCGGTCTCCCGCTGCCGCAGGTAGGCATAGAACCGCTGGGGCTCTGAGCCCACCCACCGGGCGTACCAGTCCGCCCAGGCCTCCTCTGGGAAGTCTATGCAGCCGGTGTCGTTATGATACCCCGCAAAGCCCAGGTCATAACCCTTGTTGTAGCTCATGGTGGCAGGGTCTTCCAGCAGCTTCTGGCGAAACCACAAATCCTCTGGCATGGGGACATACCATTCTATCCGGCTCATACCGTGACCTCCGCCTTTTCTGTCTCCATGTCCTTATATTTTTCCAGCACCGGGCCCACCACGTCTTGCAGGAACTCTCTGGTCTGCTCCGGGGCCCGTCCCACATATTTTTCCGGCTGAAGAATGCCTTCCAGCTCCTCCATGCCCACCCCGAAGATGGGGTCGGCGGCAATGCGCTGCAGCAGGTCGTTTTCACCGCCCTGCTCCTTCACCACCTTGCCGGCCTCCATGGAGTGCACCCGAATGGCCTCGTGGAGCTGCTGGCGGTCGCCGCCCCGCTTCACCGCGTCCATCATAATATTTTCAGTAGCCATAAAGGGCAGCTCCTTGCGCAGCCGCTGCTCAATCACCTTGGGGTACACCACCAGCCCGTCGGCCACATTGGCATACAGGGTCAGAATACCGTCTACTGCCAAAAAGCCTTCGGCCACGCTCAGCCGCTTGTTGGCCGAGTCGTCCAGAGTCCGCTCAAACCACTGGGCGGCAGCGGTGAGGGCCGGGTTCAGGGCGTCGCTCATCACATACCGGGCCAGAGAGGCCATGCGCTCGGTGCGCATGGGGTTGCGCTTGTAGGCCATGGCGCTGGAGCCAATCTGCCCCTTCTCAAAGGGCTCCTCCACCTCCTTGAGATGCTGCAGAAGGCGGATGTCGTTACTGAACTTGGCCGCGCTCTGGGCAATGCCCGAGAGGATGTTCAGCATCTGGCTGTCCAGCTTGCGGGAGTAGGTCTGTCCCGACACAGGGAAGACCTGCTGATAGCCCAGCTTCTGGGCAATGCGCCGGTCCAGCTCCTTCACCTTCTCATGGTCCCCCTCAAACAGCTCCAAAAAGCTGGCCTGGGTGCCGGTGGTGCCCTTGCAGCCCAGGAGCTTTGCCTTTGAGAGCTGATACTCCACGTCCTCCAGGTCCATCAGAAGCTCCTGCATCCACAAAGAGGCCCGCTTGCCCACTGTGGTGGGCTGGGCCGGCTGAAAGTGGGTGAAAGCCAAAGTCGGCAGCCCCGCATATTCCTCCGCGAACCTGGCCAGCACCCGCAGCACGTTCACCAGCTTGCCCCGAATGAGCCGCAGGGCCTCGGTCATAATGATGATGTCCGTGTTGTCGCCCACATAGCAGGAGGTGGCACCCAAGTGGATGATGCCCGCCGCTTTGGGACACTGCTGTCCATAGGCGTACACATGGCTCATCACGTCGTGGCGGACCTCCTTCTCCCGGGCCTCGGCCGCTTCATAATTGATATCCTCCCCGTGGGCTTTCAGCTCGTCCACCTGCTCCTGGGTGACAGGCAGGCCCAGCTCGTGCTCCGCCTCGGCCAGGGCAATCCACAGCCGCCGCCAGGTGCGGAATTTCATATCCGGCGAAAAAAGGTATTTCATCTCTCTGCCCGCGTATCGGGCGGACAGGGGGGACTCGTAGACGTCTCTGCTGTTCATTGGCAGGTCGCTCCTTCCGGCTCATGATATTTTTGAGCTTGCCGTGTCTGAGCAAAGCAGGGGACGCGGGGCAGAATAAGCATGGCTTCCCCATGAAAGCGGCAGAAAAGCTACAGCTGTCAGCCGCTGGCAACGCTTTCTGGCTTCCGTTCCCTCTTTTCCAACAGACCGGCATACGGGTTTTCACACCCGCGCACACAAGCTTATTTTACTCGATAGCCCCGCTGATGTCAAGGAAATTTATACCAGCAGCCATCCCTTTCTGCAATTTCCTTCTGTCAGTTTTGTAAATTTTTTTGATTTTTTATTTTCACCCCTTGCAATATCGCGGGTTTTATGGTAATATAGTCCCTGTGATTTGCAGGAAGAAAACAACAAACTTGCATTTTGGAGGGAAAAGCTATGTCTTATGTATCCGCCCAGCTGGAGCTTCTCAAGCAGAAGAACACCCATGAGCCGGAGTTTCTGCAGGCCGCCCAGGAGGTCCTCGCCTCTCTTGAGCCTGTCATCAACGCAAACCCCAAATATGAGCAGGCCGGCATTTTGGAGCGCATCACGGAGCCGGAGCGGCAGCTGATCTTCCGGGTGCCCTGGGTCGACGACCAGGGCAGGGTCCAGGTGAACCGGGGCTTCCGGGTCCAGTTCAACTCCGCCATCGGCCCCTACAAGGGCGGCCTGCGGCTGCACCCCTCAGTGAACCTCTCGGTAATCAAGTTCCTGGGCTTTGAGCAGATCTTCAAAAACAGCCTTACCGGCCTGCCCATCGGCGGCGGCAAGGGCGGCAGCGATTTTGACCCCAAAGGCAAGTCTGACCGGGAGGTCATGGCTTTCTGCCAGAGCTTTATGACGGAGCTCTTCCGCCATATCGGCGCCGACACCGACGTGCCCGCCGGAGACATCGGCACCGGGGCCCGGGAGATCGGCTACCTGTTCGGCCAGTACAAGCGGCTGAAGAACAGCTTTGAGGGAGTGCTCACCGGCAAGGGCCTCACCTATGGGGGCTCGCTGGCCCGCACCGAGGCCACGGGCTACGGCCTGCTGTACTTTACCAACGCCATGCTGAAGAAGAACGGCCATGAGCTGGCCGGCAAAACCGTGGTCATCTCCGGTGCGGGCAATGTGGCCATTTACGCCGCTCAGAAAGCCTATGAGCTGGGCGCAAAGCCGGTTACCATGTCCGACTCCACCGGCTGGGTTTATGACCCGGATGGCATTGACCTTGCGGCTGTCAAGGAGATCAAGGAGGTCAACCGCCAGCGTCTGACCGAATATAAGAAGTATCGCCCGGGCGCCGAATATCACGAGGGCAAGGGCGTCTGGTCTGTCAAGTGCGACGTGGCCCTGCCCTGCGCCACCCAGAATGAGCTGAACGCCGACGACGCCAAGCAGCTGATTGCCAATGGAGTTATCGCTGTGGCCGAGGGCGCAAACATGCCCACCACCCTGGAGGCCACCCAGCTGCTGCAGCAGGCCGGGGTGCTGTTCGGGCCCGGCAAGGCGGCAAACGCCGGCGGCGTGGCTACTTCCGCCTTGGAGATGAGCCAGAACAGCCAGCGTCTCTCCTGGACCTTTGAAGAGGTGGATGCGAAGCTGAAGGGCATTATGGAGAACATTTTTGCCAATGCCGATGCAGCCGCCGAGCAGTATGGCCACGCCACAAACTATGTGATGGGCGCAAACATCGCCGGCTTTGTCAAGGTCGCTGACGCCATGATTGCCCAGGGCGTGGTATAATGTGTTCTGACGAACACAGGGAGAAGCCCTAAAGTGCGAAGCGTTTCTCTTTTGCTGCGCATGACTTGGCGATGCCAAGTCACAGCACCGGACTTCTCCGAACAGATTTACGGTATAATAGACTCTGACCAGCGTCAACCTGCGCCAAGCAGATTGACGGCATTACAATAACAATAACAATAACGCCTCCTGTTATAAATGGAGAGGCCTGTCCCCTGGGGCGGGCCTCTCCCCTTTTTTGACTGTTCCGGCCTTTGTCGGGCGGCTTTACATAGATTTTACACGATTCCGATAACAAATTTGATATGCGCCTGTTATCCTTTTCCCGTAAGGGTACCATATGAGGGAAAGGAGCAAAATCATGGATATTTTTGACGGTTTGAGCATGCTGGGCGGGCTATCGCTGTTTCTGTTCGGCATGAGCATTATGGGGCAGGCCCTGGAACGCCGGGCCGGGGGCAGGCTGCGGGACATTCTGGGGCGGCTTACCACAGGCAGAACCGCCGGGCTGCTTACAGGCCTGGGGGTTACGGCGGTGATACAGAGCTCCTCGGCGGCAACAGTCATGGTGGTGGGCTTTGTCAACTCCGGCCTGATGACGCTGAAGCAGGCCATCCATGTCATTATGGGGGCGAATATCGGCACCACGGTCACTGCCTGGGTGCTGAGCCTGGCGGGAATCGAGAGCAGCCATCTTCTGGTCCAGCTGCTGAAGCCCTCTTCCTTCACCCCCATTCTGGCAGCGATTGGCATTGTGTGCTATCTGTTCTGCAAAAGCGCCGCCAAAAAGGACACCGGCGCCATTCTGCTGGGCTTTGCCACCCTCATGTTCGGCATGGAGGCCATGTCCGGGGCAGTGGCAGGGCTCAGCCAGGTCCCTGCGTTCCGGGAACTGTTCCTGCTGTTCCAGAACCCGGTGCTGGGGGTGCTGGCCGGGGCCCTGCTCACAGCGGTCATCCAGTCCAGCTCCGCATCGGTGGGCATTCTGCAGGCCCTGGCCGTTACCGGGCAGGTGACCTATGGCGCGGCCATCCCCATTATTATGGGGCAGAACATCGGCACCTGTGTGACAGCCATGCTCTCTGCCGTGGGGGCCAACAAAAACGCCAGACGGGCGGCTATGGTGCATCTGTCCTTCAATGTGATTGGCACAGGGATGTGGCTCACAGTGTTCTGCCTGGTAAAGGCCCTTTTCTCCCCTGCTCTGCTGGATGAGCCCATCTCTCTGTTCGGCATCGCCGCCGCCCACTCGGTGTTCAACCTGCTGTGCACTCTGCTGATGCTGCCCCTCTCCGGCATGCTGGAACGGCTGGTCATCCGGCTGATTCCGGACGGGGAGAAGGCCGAGGCTGTGGCCGAGCTGGACGAGCGGCTGCTGGCCACTCCCTCCATTGCCCTTGAACGCTGCCGCGAGGTGGCCGTGGACCTGGCGGAGACCGCCGCCGAAGCCCTGCGCGAGGGCCTCACTGCCTTTGACGACAGCTCGCCTGCCCTGGCGGAGTCCATTGAGGAGAAGGAGGAGCGCACCGACCGCTTTGAGGACATTCTCGGCACCTATCTGGTGCGGCTGAGCTCTCAGCCGGTAAGCGAGGCCGACAGCATGGAGGCGGCCAAGCTGCTGAAAATCATCGGCGACTGGGAGCGTATTGCCGACCATGGGGTAAGCCTGCTGCGCTCCGCCCAGGAGCTGCGGAGCAAGGGCATTGCCTTTACCCCAGAGGCCCGGGCAGGATATCAGGTGATTGCCGCCGCGGTCAACGAAATTCTGGACCACAGTCTCACCGCCTTTGTCCGCAACGACAGGGAGGCTGCTATGCGGGTAGAGCCTTTGGAGCAGGTGATCGATATTCTCAAGGAGAGCCTGCGCACCGGCCATATCCGCCGGCTGCAGGAGGGAACCTGCTCTATCGGCGCGGGCTTTGTGTGGTCAGACCTGCTCACCGACCTGGGGCGCACAGCAGACCACTGCTCCAATATTGCGGGCTGCGTTCTGGACATGGAAGAGCACAGCATGAACCTGCACCAGTCCCTCCGGGCATTCCGGGAGGACAGCCCGGAGTTCCGGGAGAGCTATCAGGGGTATCTGAAAAAATATGCGGCCCCGGTCTCGTAAAAAAGCCCGGCTTGGTGTATAATCAGGCTATCAAAGGATAGAGGAGGAGCCAGGATGATTTATTGTGTGGAGGACGACGGCAGCATCCGGGACCTGATGCTCTACACCCTGAACGCCTCCGGCTTTCAGGCCCGGGGCTTTGAGGATGGGGCGGCCTTCTGGCAGGCGATAAAGGACCAGGAGCCGGATCTGGTGCTTCTGGACATTATGCTGCCGGGGGAGGACGGCATTTCCATATTGAAAAAGCTGCGCTCCGGCAGCGCAGCCCGGAATGTCCCTGTGATTATGACCACGGCCAAGGGCACGGAATATGACAAGGTGGCCGGGCTGGACCTGGGGGCGGACGACTACCTGGCCAAGCCCTTTGGCATGATGGAGATGGTGTCAAGGGTGCGGGCCGTGCTGCGCAGGGCAGGCCCCAAGGAGACCGGCGCGCTGCGCTGGGGCGGGATGGAGCTGAACCCTATGACCCACACGGTTCTTGCCAACGGGCAGCAGGTCAGCCTCACCCTGAAGGAGTATGAGCTGCTCCATGTCTTTTTGCAAAGCCCCGGCCAGGTCTTCACCCGGGGCCAGCTGCTGGACCGGGTATGGGGCACCGATTATCTGGGGGAGACCCGCACCGTGGATGTACACATCGGCACCCTGCGCACCAAGCTGGGGGCCTGCGGCGGCAGCATCCAGACCGTTCGCGGCGTGGGCTACCGGATGGAGGGCAGTCATGACAAAACGAATTTTTAGGACGATTTTGTTAGTGGCTGCAGGCGTGTTTGCCGCCAGCGCCCTGCTGTTTCTGTCTGTACTGTACGACTATTTCTCCGCCCTGCAGCAGAACCAGCTGAGAATCCAGACCGACCTGGCCGCCCGGGGGGTGGAGACCGGGGGGCTGGAATATCTGAATGGGCTGGAAGCGGAGCAGTACCGGGTCACCTGGATTGACGCCGGCGGCGGCGTGCTGTACGACAGCCGGTCCAGCGCCGGGGAAATGGAGAACCATCTCGCCCGGGAGGAGGTGCGGGAGGCTTTGGAACAGGGCCAGGGCGCCAGCGTCCGGGCCTCCGCCACCCTGACGGAAAAGTATCTGTACAGCGCCCGGCTTCTGCCAGACGGCACTGTGCTGCGGCTGTCTGTCGCCCAAAGCTCCCTGCTGGTGCTGACCCTGGGCATGGCCCAGCCTGCCGCTGCCATCGGCCTCATTGCGCTGGTTCTTTCCTCAGTGCTGGCTCTGCGCCTGGCGAAAAGCATTGTCCGCCCCCTGAACCGCCTGGACCTGGACCGCCCCATGGAGGGCTGGGGCTATGAGGAGCTCTCTCCCCTGCTGCGCCGCATCAACAGCCAGCAGCGGCAGCTGAAGGCCCAGAAGGACGCTCTGGAGGAAAAGCAGCAGGAACTGGAAAGGGCGGAGCAAATCCGCCGGGAGTTCACGGCCAATGTCTCTCACGAGCTGAAGACCCCCCTGCACGCCATCTCCGGCTATGCCGAGCTGCTGCACACAGGCATGGCCGGACCAGAGAACGCGGCCCCCTTTGCCGGCAAAATCTACACCGAGGCCCAGCGTCTGGTGCGGCTGGTAGAGGACATCATCAGCCTGTCCCATCTGGACGGAGGCGCACAGGAGCTGCGCCCTGAGGCTGTCGACCTGTACGAGGTAGCCGCCCAGGCTGTGGGCAGCCTGCACCAGGCGGCGGAGCCGGCCCAGGTGGCCCTAACCCTCACCGGCGGGCCCGCCCCCCTGCAGGGGGTCCCCCAGCTGCTGCACAGTGTGGTGTACAATCTCTGCGACAACGCCATCAAGTACAACCGGGCCGGGGGAAGCGTCGCTGTGGATGTGGAGCAAAAGGAGGACAGAATCCTGCTGACCGTGAGCGATACCGGCATCGGCATTCCCCTGGACCAGCAGGAGCGCATTTTCGAGCGGTTTTACCGGGTGGACAAAAGCCGCTCCAAAGCGGCGGGAGGCACTGGGCTGGGGCTCTCCATTGTCAAGCACGCGGTGATGATCCACCACGGGGAGCTCCGCCTGCACAGCGTCCCGGGGCAGGGCACCCAAGTTACTGTGGAGTTCCCCCTGCCGGAGAAGGAGGACCCCGGCCTCGTCCAGCCGGACCGCCTTGGGTGACGGCCAGATTGCCCAGCTAAGTCCCGCAAAAAGAGACCGCTGTCCTCTTTGGACCGGCGGTCTCTTTTTGCGCTTGACATTCGCCCGAGCCGCGCAGGTTCAAGGCTGCACAGGCCTCCCACACTGGGCTGTAGGCGTTTCGGGCTCTGGCAGGGGCGGGCGGCTTGGCGAAGCACCGGTCAAATGCTCCCGCTGCGTAAAATTATTCTCCGTTTTTTCCGGTTCTACCATCCGTCGACTGAGCAGACCCTCTGCCTGCCCCACAATTTCCCCTGGCGTATTTGCAATTCGGAAAAGCTGTGCTATAATGTACCAAAGGCATAGCCGGACTGTTTGCCCGGCGTTCCCCTGCCGCAAAAGGCCGGGGAGGCCCTTGCCCCATGCAGCGCACCAACCAACAACCGTCTTTTGGAGGAATGATATATGGATTACCGTCTCGACGTGGGAATGTGGAACCAGGTATTTGCCGTCCCCTGCGCCCTGGTGGACCAGCACCTGAAGCTGGCCGGAAAGGAGCAGCTTCAGGTCATCCTGTGGCTGCTGCGCTTTGGGGGCCAGGGCTTTTCGCCGGAGGAGCTGGCCCAGCGGCTGGGCATGTCCCCCGACTCGGCCCGGGACGCTCTGGACTATTGGTGCGACCGGGGGCTGCTGCGGTGCTCGGGCACGCTGCTGAGCCCCATGCCCCAGCAGGAGGAGCCCCGCCCTCAGCCGCCCCAGAAAGAGGCCCCAGCACCCGCCACTCCTGAGCCAGCAGCGGCCCCGCCCAGTCCCCCTCAGCCGGAAACGCCCAAGGTGCTGCCTCCCAAAAAACGTCTGCTCCGCCCGGATGGAGAGCACATGGCCGCGCGGATGGCAGAGTCGGAAGGGATGCGCTTTCTTCTGCAAGAGGCGGAGTCCGTGCTGGGCAGGACCCTCTCCCCTGCCATGTCCTCGGTTCTGGTGACCATTACCGACGACTACGGCCTGCCTGTGGAGGTGACTGTGATGCTGCTGCACTATGCGGTGGAGAGCGGGCATATGGGCACAAGCTATATTGACGCTGTGGCCCGGGACTGGGCGGAGAACGGGATTTTTTCTGTGGAGGCCGCAGAGGAAAAGCTGCAGGCTCTAAGCCGGGAGCGGCTGGCCTGGCAGCGGGTTTCCGCCGCCGCCGGGCTCAACCGCCGTTCCCCCAGCAAAAAAGAGGCGGAGCGGGCCTGCCGGTGGGTGTATGCTTGGAGCTTCTCAGACGAAATGCTCGCCTGCGCCTACGACGAGTGCGCGGAGCACACCGGCAAATTCAGCGCCGCCTATATGGACAAGGTACTTACCGGCTGGCATGACAAGGGCATTCAGAGGCCTGAGGAGCTGGCCGCTGCCAAGGCCCAGGCCAAGGCGGAGGAAAAGACTGCCAAAAGCTATGACATTGACGAGCTGATGGGCATGAGCAGTCTGGACCTGCCAGAGGAGCTGTAACGTCCCCTGTACATCCACCACTATTTTCAGAAGGAGCTTTTTCCTATGAGCTATGACAGAAGGGTTCTGGAGGCCGCAAGGCTTGAGCTGGAACAGCGGAAGCAGACCGCCGAGGCCTCTGCCGCTGCCCGGCAGCAGGAATTTTTCCAGCGTTGTCCCCGGGCGGAGGAGATTCGCCGGGAGCTGGCCCACAACGCGGCGGCCGCCGCCCGGGCCGTGGTCTCCGGGGGCGATGTACGCGCCCAGATGGAGCGTCACAAGGCCCATGGGCTGGCCCTCAGCCGGGAATATGACGCCCTGCTGGCCGGCTGCGGACTCACCCGCAGGGACCTGGCCCCCGCCTACCACTGCTCTGAATGCAAGGACACCGGCTTTGTGGACGGGCGTATGTGCGCCTGCTACCGGCAGCTGCGCAAGCAGACCGCCTACCGGCAGCTCAGCGACGGCCTGCCCCTGGCCGCCAGCAGCTTTGAACGCTTTTCTCTGGAATGCTACCAGGACGACCCCCGGGCCCTGAAGCAGATGGGGGCCATTCTGCGGGCCTGCCGGGAGTATGCGGAGCGGCTGCGGCCCCACTCCCCCAGCCTGCTGTTCTACGGGGGCACGGGCCTGGGCAAAACCCATCTGTCTCTGGCCATTGCCAACGCCGCCATTGAGAAGGGCTTCGGGGTGGTATACGGCTCGGTGCAGAGCTTCACCAGCTCCTTTGAGAAGGAACGCTTTGACCGGGAGGACGAGCAGAGCACCGCCAGCTCCATGAAGGACTGCGACCTGCTGATTCTGGACGACCTGGGGGCAGAGTCTGAGTCCAAATACATCAACGCGGCTCTTTATGACGTGATCAACACCCGGATGATGGCGGACAGGCCCACCATTATCAGCTCCAACCTGAATCTCAAGGAGATCGAGAGGCGGTATGGAGAGCGGCTGGCCTCCCGCATTGCCGGGTACTATGGCAAGCTGGAATTCATGGGCCGCGACATGCGGGCAAGCGCCCAACGGAAGCGGAGCCGGAGCTGATTTTCTTTCTCCCGCTCTTGATTCCCCCTTATCAATATGTTATAATAATAACACCAATTATTCTGTCTTCGGAGGTATTTTTCATGTCTAAAATCGTCAATGTGGCCGTAGTCGGCTATGGCGGCATGGGGGGCTGGCACACCCGCCGGCTGCAGGAGATTCCCCAGGTCCATCTGGCCGGGGTCTACGACATTCTGCCCGAGCGCAACCAGGCCGCTGAGGAGGCCGGCATTCACGCCTACCAGTCCTACGAGGAGCTGCTGGCCGACCCTGCGGTCGACGTGGTCACTGTGGCTATTCCCAACGACGCCCACCGGGATGTGTGCATTCAGGCCATGGAGGCGGGCAAGCTTACCATCAGCGAGAAGCCGGTCACCATGTCCACCGCTATTCTGGAGGAGATGATCGCCGCCTCGGTGCGCACCGGCTCCAAGTTTACCGTCCACCAGAACCGCCGCTGGGACGAGGATTTTCTGGTGGCGAAAAAGATTGTGGAGGACGGCCAGCTGGGCCGGGTGTTTGCCATCCAGAGCCGGGTCCATGGCAGCCGGGGCATTCCCGGCGACTGGCGCAACACCAAGGAGCACGGCGGCGGCATGGTGCTGGACTGGGGCGTGCACCTGCTGGACCAGATGAACATGATGATGGGCCGCATGCCCGAGACCGTATACGCCACCCTCTCCAATGTGACCAATGAGGAGGTGGACGACGGCTTTACCGCCACCTTTACCTTCCCCGACGAGAACGGAGGCATTGTGTTCACCGTGGAGGTGGGCACCAGCAACTTCATCAACCTGCCCCGGTGGTATGTAGAGGGTCTGAACGGCACGGCCGTGATCGAGGACTTCCATGTCAACGGCAAAATTGTGGTGGCCACCAGCGATGAGAAGCACGACGCAGTGCCCATTGTCACTGCCGCCGGCCTGACCAAAACCATGGCCCCCCGCACCGAGGACACCATCAAGGAGCTGCCTCTGCCCCGGGTGGAGACGGATATCAAAGACTACTACCGGAACGTGGCCCAGGCAGTCAACGGCGAGGCAGAGCTCATTGTCACCCACGACCAGCAGCGGGAGCTGATGCGGCTGATGGAGGCCATTTTTGAGTCCGCAGAGAAAAACCAGGTGGTCCGCTTCTGAGGGGCCTCTGACCCCTGTGAAAGGAGGCCTCTCCTATGGTCACCATAGAAAACCAACGGCTGACTGCCGGAGAGTACATAGATTTTCTGAAGCGCACAGACCTGGGCTCTCAGTACCCCAAGGAGCGGTTTGAGGAGCGCATTCAGCGGCTGGTGGAGCATGTCCCCATCAGCCTCGCCGCCCGGGACCAGGCCGGGCAGCTGGTGGGCGTGTGCTTTGGCATTACGGACTTCGCCTATTGGCTGTTCATCACGGACCTGGGGGTTGCCCGGGACTGGGCAGGCCGGGGCATTGGCACCCGGCTGGTGCGCCGGGCCCACCAGGAGGCCGGCGGCGAGAAGGACGTCATCCTTTACACCTGCGCCAACCGGAACGCGGTGCCCTTCTACCAGAAGCTGGGCATGGAGCATTCTCAGGACGTGATGGAGTACAATCATATTGACTGGACAGAGTTCACGGTTTCGTGACCGTTAAGCACAGTCGGACATAAAGAAGCCCCTGCGGTCCCTGAAAAGGACAGCGGGGGCTTTTTGGGACAAGAAATATGTGGGGAAACAGGTAACAACTGCTGAGATATGGGCCTTACCGGACCAGTCAGCCGGCAAATTTCTCTATGAGCAAATCCCGTATCTCCCCCGCCAGATAGAAGGAGCCGCAGACAATCAGAGCGTCCTCCGGGGCCAAGTGGGCAGCGGCAAGGCTGACCGCCTGGCCGCAGTCCTCTGCCACCAGCGTCTGGGGGCAGAACCGGGCCGCAGTCCGGGCCAGGTCTTCGGCGGGCAGGGCCCGGGGATTGTTGGGGGTCACTGCAATAATCCGCTCAAACTGGGGGCCGATCAGCTCCAGAGCCGCGGCGCTGTCCTTGTCCGCCAGCATACCGATAACCGCCGTCTTTTTCCCTGGGACCAGCCGCTCCAACGCCTCCCGCAGAGCCTGGGCGCAGCCCGGGTTGTGTCCGCCGTCCAGCAGGCAGAGGGGGCTGTGGGAGAGCACCTCCATGCGGGCGGGAATAAAGGCGTGGGCAAAGCCCCTGAGCAAAGCCTGGTCAGAAATTTCAAAGCCCCGCTGCCGTAGAATTTTTACCACCTCAAGCACCACAGAGGCGTTTTTCAGCTGATGTCCCCCTAAAAACGGAGTGCGCAGGGTCAGCCCCCCGGCCTGGAACTCGGTGCCGTCTATGGTCTCCCGAACCGGCCGAACGTCCTCCATGGAGGGAATCACCAGCTCCCCGCCGTGCTGCCGGCAGGCCTCCTGAATAATGGCGGTCACTGTGGGCTTCTGCTCCGGGTAGAGCACCACGCGCCCCCCCTCCTTGATCACCCCGGACTTCTCCCGGGCGATCTGCTCCACGGTGTCCCCCAGCCAGGCGGTGTGGTCCAGAGAAATGGACATCATGGCCACGGCCTCCGGGGTGGGGATCACATTGGTGGCGTCATGAAGCCCCCCCATGCCCACCTCCATCACGGCAATATCGCAGCGTTCCTGGGCAAACCAGTGAAAGGCCACCGCAGTCACCAGCTCAAACTCAGAGACCCGTATCCCCTGGGCGTCCAGACGCTCTACCACCGGCCAGATGACATCCATCTGCTCTGCCAGCTCCTGCTCGGTGATCATTCTGCCGTTAATCTGAAAACGCTCCCGGAAGCTGAGCACATAGGGTGAAATATTTTTGCCGACCTTGTAGCCGCTCTCCTGCAGCACACTGGCGGTGAGGGTGCACACAGTGCCCTTGCCGTTGGTGCCGCACACATGGACATAGCGCAGAGCCTCCTGGGGGTCGCCCAGCCCGGCCAGAAGGGCCTTGATGCGGTCAAGACCAGGCTGCATACCGAAAAGGAGGCGGGAATCGATTTTTTCAATGGCTTGCTGATAGGTCATGGCGAGTCCTCCTGAGAAAAAGATACATGGAGAGTATAGCATAGTTGAGAGCTGGGGTCAAGAGCGGAGAGAGACCGGGAGTGTCCTTTCGCGCATTTTATAACGGGACTGATTTATAGGGGCAGTTCCCTGTAATTACCCATTTATCCGGAGTTCTCGGAACGAAGACCCAGACAGAACCTCTATATAAAATCTGCGAATGCGACTCTCCCGAGAGACCAGGACCTGCTCCGAGCGCAGCCCAGGAGTGAAAAACCGTATATTCCGCCGTATTCGCCTTTGAGGCGGTTTGGGGCATCATATATTCTGACAAACGCAGGGAGATGGTATAATGTGTTCTGGCAAACACAAGGAGAAGCTCTGAAGCGCCACGCGCTTCTCTTTTGCTACGCAAAAGTGCCGGATTTCTCCAAGCAGATATGTAAAAAATATTTTTTGCCTGCAACCTTTTGGCCCTCTCCTGCGCCTAATGGGTGTAAAAGCTTTTATAGACTGAAAAAAGGAGGGACGAGATGGCCGACTTAATAGAGAAATGGGTGCGCCAGGCCCAAACCGGCGACAAAGAGGCGTTCATCCAGCTGGTCGAGTCCCAAAAGCTCTCGCTGACCCGGGCGGCTCTGGCCATCCTCCACAACCAGGAGGACGCCGCCGACGCAGTGGCCGAGACCGTGCTGGAGGCCTTCTGCCACCTGCGGGACCTGCGCCAGCCCAAATACTTCCGCACCTGGCTCATGCGGGTGCTCATTAACAACAGCCGGGATATTCTCCGGCAGAGAAGCCGCACCCTGCCCCTGGACCAAGCGCCCGAGCCTACCGCAGAGCCCCCCGGGGACCAGGCCCTGGACGTGCAGCAGAGCCTGGCCGCTCTTCATGCCAACGACCGGCTGGTGCTGACCCTGTACTACCTGGACGGCCTGCCTGTGCGGGACATCGCCCGGATGCTGGACCTGAAGGAGGGGGCGGTGAAGTCCCGGCTGAAACGGGGCAGAGACCGGCTGAGGAAAATCTATCTGGAAAGAGAGGGTGAGATCTATGAAGCGAAATCTACATGCCATTGACCCGGCAATCCTCACCAGCCTGGACCTGCCCGCCGTCCCCCAGACCGTGGAGGACCGGCTGCGCCAGGCATATGCCGCGCTGCCCGATACGGTCCCCACCCGGCGAAGGCTGCCCCCCTGGGCCCGCAGAGGACTGACAGCCGCCGCCAGCTGTGCCGCCGCCTTTGGGCTGCTGCTGGGCATGAATGGAGCCAACCCCGCCTTTGCCGAGAGTCTGCCCCTCATCGGCGGGGTGTTTGCCAGCATCAACCGCCAGTGGAACCCCAGCCAGAACTGGCAGGAGAACCAGAACCGCATTCAGGCCCTGGCGGTAGAGTGCGGCGGCGAGCCAGTCACTGTGCCCGCCGGGGGGCTGTTGGAAAAGCCCTTCCAGGTTCAGCTGAAGGAAGTATATTACGACGGATATTTTGTGTTCGCCGGCCTGGAACTTCAAATGGAGCAGGACTATGAGGGTGTGCAGGTGAGCCACATGAAAGGGTACGACATCCTTCTCAACGGCGAGAGCCAGGTGCCCCACAACGACCAGGGTCAGGCGGACTATACTGGGGCTGACACCCAGGGCTTTGCAGACCTGAGCGAGGACCACATTATCCCCATGGGCCAGGGAGTATACCGGACCCAGCGGGCTTTCCGGGTGCCGGAGCGGCTGCAGGGCGCGGACAGTCTGGACGTCACCCTGTGCTTTGAGGAGCTGTGGGAGCCGGGCTCCTCCTTCTTTGGAACCAGCGGAACCATTAACTCCAGCCCCTTCGCTTTGAGCTTCACGGTCCAAAAGCAGGAGGCGGACCTTCGCGCCATCGACTGTCAGGGCATAGAGATGGGAGGCGTGAAGCTGGTCTCTGCTTTCACCAGCTCCACTGCCCTGAGCATCACCGTGGAGTACGACGCCAGCCAGTACCGCAACCCCGCCGCAGGCGCGACCTTTGAGGACGGCATCGACATGGGAAGTCTTCACGCCCAGCACGGGCACGGCAGCCTCCTCAACCCCCAGGGCGGCACAGAACAGGCGATCTCTGTTTACGCGGGCCTGAGCCCGGAGGAGGACCGGAAGGTAGTGTGGCGGCTGTTTGACAAAAACGGCTCGCAGCAGGTGGAGGCTGTATTTATTCTGGACTTCCAGAAGGGCACAGTCCAGGTCGGCGGCCCGGAGGACGTACCCACTGCGCCGGTGTTTGACTATGCCTGCGGCATTGAGGCCGTCAGAGGCTTTGGCGGCGGCTACCAGGTGGAGCTTCTCCACCTGAGCCAGTCCAAGCCTACCATCTATATTCAGACGGACGACAGCCCCCGGAACCTGCGGATGGAGTTCTGCCAGGAGGGACAGACCTTGGTCACCCGGGAATTTTCCCCGGAGATTCTTCATCGCGGAGATTACCATGAGTATTACAACCTGACCAACGGCTCCGCCACGGTCCGGGATGAGGACCGCTACCCGGACTCCGAGCACGACAGCTACATGGTCTTCCTCCCGGAGCTGTATGTGGCGCTGGACCCCAGCCAGCCGGTAACGGTGAAGCTCTACGACAAGAGCAGCAGCGAGCTGCTGATGGAGGAGACCGTCACCCTCACCCAGAGCGAGGTGCATGAGCCGCCCCCCAGCGATCTCCACGAGGAGGAGGCGGACGGCGTATGTGTGTCCAGTGAAGCAGGGGAATAAACAGGCAACAGATAAGCAAAAAGGCTCTGCCAGAAGGCAGGGCCTTTTTCTGTCCGCACGGTCAGTCCTTCACCGCCCCCAGCACCCGGCGCAGGGCCCGGCGGCTTTTCTCCTCAGCCACGGCCACCAGCTCGTCCCCTGGGCGCAGCACCGTGGAACCGTTGGGAATAGTCAGCTCCCCTCCCCGGATGAGGGAGATGACCAAAGTGCCCTGGGGAAATTTCACGTCCTTCAGGGCCATAGCCTCCCAGGCAGTGTTGTAGGGCAGGGTCATGGAGACGATCTCCCCCTTACCCTGTTCCAGGCTGGCGATGAGATGCATGTGGGCCGAGTCAGCCTCCTGCTCAATGAGCTGCACCACCAGGTCGGTGCTGCTGACCACATTGGGAATGCCCAGGGCCTGAAAGGTCTCGGCGTTGCGGGGGTCGTTCACCCGGGCGATGACCTTTTTCGCGCTGAAATGCCCCTGGGCCAGCTGGGCGGCCACCAGATTGTCCTGGTCCACTCCGGTCACTGCCATCACGCAGTCCGCTCTTCGGGCTCCTGCGGCTTCCAGCACCTCCACATTGGTGCCGTCCCCAGGAAACACCGCCGCATCCAGCTCATCGGCCAGCTGCACGCAACGGGCCCGGTCCTTCTCAATCAGGCAGACCTCATGCCTGCGCTCCAACAGCAGCCGGGCCAGGCTCTTTCCTGCCTGCCCGCCGCCCACCACAATCATTCTCATCTTCCCGCACCCGCCTCTCTTTTCACACAGCAAAGCTGACCGGCAGCAGCAATACTTGTCGGCAGCTACGCTCGCCGTCAACAGCCAGCCCTTTTCCTGTCAATCGATCTTTCTGGCCACCACCAGCGAGTCCCCCTCGCTCAGAGGAATATTGCCGATGGCCTCTTTGAGTATAAACCGCCCGTCCTCCTTCACCACCCCGAAGACGCCTCCCTCGGGCAGGTCCACGTCTCCGGTGGTGCGGCCAAACCATCGCCGCTCTACCGGCTGGACCTCCAATGCCACTGTGGCCGCGCCAAAGGTGACCTGGCGGCTCTGCCAGGGGCTCACCAGCTCGGTAACCAGCTTTTCACCGGCCATGTTGGTGGGACACACGGTCAGCAGGCCCACCCGCTCGAAAATGTCCTCCCGGGCCGGGTCTGAAATACGGGCGGCAACCCGTTCCACCTTGAAATACTTTTTCGCAATCTGCCCCACGGCAATGTTCAGGTTGTCGTCTCCTGTGGTGACCGCCACCGCGTCGCAGCTCTCAATGCCGGCCCGGCGCAGCACGTTCAGGTCCATGGGAAAGCCCACCTGAGTCACCCCGCCAAAGCCCGGGTCCAAAAGCCCCAGACGCTCGGGGCTCTCGTCCACCACCACCACGCCGTGGCCCCGGCTGTCCAGCTGCTGGGCGGTCTCCCGGCCCAGCAGACCGCCGCCTATAATCAGCACATTCATTCTGTCTATTCCCCGTCCTCGTCACTGCCCGGAGCCGGGCTGGCCGTGGCCGCGGGACTGGGGCTGGCGCCGCCGGGAGCATTTGTGGCTCCAGCCTCAGGGGTCGCGGTGGGGGACGCGGTGGGAGCGGTCATCAGCTGCTGGTACTGCTCTATGGTGATGTCCACCACCTGGACGAACTCCGCCGACACAAAGGCCGGCCCGCCCTCATACTGCACCTGATACCACCCGTCCTGGGCGGTTTCTGACAGAAGAGCCAGCTTGGCGTCCTCCTCCACCATGCCCAGAATATCGCTGTCGGTAGAGGCGCTTTTACGCACGTTCAACACGTCCGCCGTAACCTTGACCGCCTTGGCCGTGGCCGCCGGGGTGGGCGCAGCGGTAGCCGCTACAGGCGGGATGGAGGCCAGCCCCGAGCCCGTGCTGGAGCTGCTGTCCTTCTCCTTGTCCCCGCAGGCCGCAAGGCCCCCCACCAGCAGACAGCCTGCCAGCAGAGCCGCCAGCCCGCGCTTTGCCGCCTTTCTGTTAATCCTGATTTCCAATCTGCGTTTTCTGCTGACATTTTTCATAATCTGCCCCTTTCCGGTTCTCCCATTCCAGTTTGATCCGGCGAAACGCCGCCCTGTTCTGTTCCATATTCTGTGATGCGGAAGCACATCCTCTGTCTGTTAGACTTCCGCCAAGTCTTTCTGGTAAGCTGCCAAAGAGGGAACTGTCGATATTTTTCCATTTTGTCCCCCGCCTAAAGCCTATGTATATATTTTAACATAATCTGCGAAAATGTCTACCGGTTTTTGAAATTTTTTGCCCATCCGGCTGAAGATTTTTTTGGAATAACTGGGGAAAAAGGCTTGATTCCCACAACAGGTTGTGGTATAATACCAGATGCCAAAACACACGCCGGGACTGCGGCTCTGGTCCAAGGCCTCTCCCCTTCCTGAACAATGACTGAGGGAGGCTGGCTGCGGTCGGCCCGCAAAAAATTTGTCCCGGCGGAGGATAAAACCAGGAGGTATTTTCAAATGGCAGTCGTATCTATGAAGCAGCTGCTGGAGGCCGGCGTTCACTTCGGCCACCAAACCCGCCGCTGGAACCCCAAAATGGCCCCTTACATCTTCACCGAGCGCAATGGTATCTATATCATTGACCTGCAGAAGACGGTGCGTAAGCTGGAGGAGGCCTACAATTTCGTCCGCGACCTGGCTACCGAGGGCAAGAACATCCTGTTTGTGGGCACCAAAAAGCAGGCCCAGGAGTCTGTGCGCGAGGAGGCTACCCGCGCCGGCGCTTACTTTGTCAACGCCCGCTGGCTGGGCGGCATGCTCACCAACTTCTCCACCATCCGCACCCGCATCCAGCGTCTGGCCCAGCTGCGCAAAATGGAGGAGGACGGCACCTTTGACCTGCTGCCCAAGAAAGAGGTCACCAAGCTTCAGCTGGAAATTGAGAAGCTGGAAAAGTACCTGGGCGGCATCAAGGACATGAAGTCCTATCCCGGCGCCCTGTTTATTGTGGACCCCCGCAAGGAGCGCATTGCCGTGTCTGAGGCCCGCAAGCTGCACATCCCCATTGTGGCCATTGTGGACACCAACTGCGACCCGGATGAGATTGATTATGTGATTCCCGGCAACGACGACGCCATCCGCGCCGTCAAGCTGATTGCCAGCGCCATGGCCGACGCTGTCATCGAGGGCCGCGAGGGCCAGATGGGCGCTGCCGCCCGGCAGGAGCCTGAGGCGGAGGAGGCCGAGGCCCCTGCTGAGGAAGCCGCGGAGTAAGTCCAGCCATTCTCAAGAGTGATTATCATAAAGCGTCAGGCAGAGGCGCGGGGGCTGAAGAATCCGGCATGGTCTGGCAGCCCGCTGGCAGATTAGCCGCCAGCCTCCCTCTGCTCTGGGCATACTATACAGGAAGGATGTTAAACCCATGAATTTTACCGCTAAGGACGTTGCCGCCCTCCGGGAGAAGACCGGCTGCGGCATGATGGACTGCAAAAAGGCCCTGACCGAGGCTGAGGGCAATATGGACAAGGCTGTTGACCTGCTGCGCGAGAAGGGTCTGGCCGCCTCTGTGAAGAAGGCCGGGCGCATTGCCGCCGAGGGCGTGGCCTTTGCCGAGGTCAGCGAGTGCGGCAAGGTGGCCGTTGCTGTTGAGGTCAACGCCGAGACTGACTTTGTGGCCAAGAACGCCGAGTTCCAGGCCTTTGTAAAGACCTGCGCCGACACGGTGATCTATGAGAACCCCGCCGACCTGGACGCTCTGCTGGCCTGCAAGGCCCATGGCAGCGACATGACGGTGGACGCTCTGCTGAAGGACAAGATTCTCACCATTGGCGAGAACATCAAAGTTCGCCGTTTTGCCCGCTATGAGGGGGCTGTCACCTCTTATGTCCATGCCGGGGGCCGCATCGGCGTTATCGTCAAGTTTGACGTGGACGAGGCCATTGCCGCCACTGAGGGCTTCAAGGCCTATGCCCACAATGTCGCTATGCAGATTGCCGCGCTGAACCCCGAGTATCTGGACGAGAGCGCTGTTCCTGCCGAGCGGGTGGAGAAGGAGAAGGAGATTCTCACCCAGCAGATCGTGGACGAGGGCAAGCCTGCCAACATTGCCGAGAAGATCGTCACCGGCCGGCTGGGCAAGTTCTTCAAGGAGATCTGCCTGGTGGACCAGGCCTATGTGCAGGACGGCAGCATGAGCGTGAAGCAGTACACCGAGAGCGTTGCCAAGGAGCTGGGCGGCGATATCAAGATCACTGCTTTCACCCGCTTTGAGAAGGGCGAGGGCCTGGAGAAGCGCGAGGACAACTTTGCTGAGGAAATCGCCAGCATGGTGAAGTAATTTTACAAATCTCGTATTTTCGGGGGAAATGCTTGGCGGCATTTCCCCCTTTGTTTTTGAAAGGAGCGCACCATGACAGACCAACTGTTTGACTTGTTCCTTCACTGCTTCCCGGAGTATCAGACAAGCCGGGCATGGTTTGAAAATCTGTTAAAGCCCCAGGAAGCCCATGTAATTGCAGAATATGCCCAGGGCCGGCTGGCGGGGTATGCCATGATTCACGGCGGGTCCATCCCCGTGCTGTGCGTGGCGGAGAACCACCGCAAGCAAGGGATGGGCTCCCGGCTGCTGGGGGCGGCTGAGGCGTACATCCGCAGCCAGGGGGAGAAAAAGCTCACTTTGGGCTGCGGCCCTCACTATTTGCTGCAGGGCGTACCGGTTGTGGGCGAGAATGTCACCTTTTTTGAGAAGCGGGGCTACACCGCCAGCTGGACCAGTGTTAACATGGAGCTGCCTCTGGATGGGTTTGACGCTGACCATCTGGACATCCCGCCTGCGCCAGAGGGGCTCAGCTACCGCATGGCCACTGCTGCTGACATGCCTGAACTGCTGGCCGCTGTGGAAGCCGCGGAGCCCAACTGGCCCAGCAATTTTGAGAGCTGTGTGGACCCCATCTATCTGGCTGTTCTGGACAGGAGGATTGTGGGGTTTGAGATTCTCGCTCCCAATGGCGGGCGTTTTCTTAGGCCTGGGCATCAGGTCGGCTGTGTAGGCTGCGTGGGCGTGATACCTGCTGAGCAGGAGCGGGGCATTGGCATGGACATGGTCGCCAATGGCATTCAATGGCTGAAAAACCAGGGCTGTACTCTGATCGAGCTGCGCTATGTCTGGCTGGAAAAGTGGTATAGCAAGCTGGGCTTCCAGACTGTCCGCCGCCAATGGATGGGAGAAAAAGAGCTATAATTAAAGAAAGGAGTGCCTTGAGGGGCGCTCCTTTTCCCATTTTACGCTATTTTGTGCGCTACAATTCCAGGCTTTTCTCCGAAAATCCCAGGCCCAGCAGAGTCTCCGGCCGCTGCCGCCAGTCCTCTTTCACCTTGACCCACAGCTGCAAATTCACCTTGCAGTCAAAGAATCTTTCCAGGTCCTGCCGGGCCGCGCTGCCGATCTTCTTCAGCATAGAGCCCCCCTTGCCAATCAGAATCGCCTTGTGGTTGGCCTTCTCGCAGTAGAGGGTGACGTGAATCTCCAACAGGCCGTCCTCCTCCCGCATGTGCTCTGTCACCGAGGCCACCCCGTGGGGAATCTCCTGGTCCAGCAGCCGCAGCACCTTTTCCCGCACAAACTCAGCTGCCAGCACCCGCTCGGGCTGGTCGGTAAGGGTGTCCTCCTCAAACAGCCAGCCCCCTGGCTGGGCCAGACCCTTCAGCTCTTCCAGCAGCGCGTCCATGCCGTCCCCATGGCGGGCGGACACAGGCACCACCGCGCGAAAATCAAACCTCTCCGCATAGCCGGCAATCTGCTCCATCAGCCGGGACTTGTCCGGCAGGGTATCGATTTTGTTGATAGCCAGCACCGCCGGAAGCCGCCCCCGGTAAAACCGGTCAATCAGCTCCTCGTCCGCCTTGGACACCGGCGCGCCGGCCTCCACCACCAGCAGGCCGGCGTCTACTCCGTCCAGGGCGGCGTTCACTGACTGCAGCATGTAATCCCCCAGAGAATTCCGGGGCTTCAACAGGCCGGGGGTGTCCAGAAACACCAGCTGGTCCTCCCCCTCAGTCAACACCCCCATGATGCGAGTGCGGGTTGTTTGGGGCTTTTTAGATACAATAGCAATTTTCTCTCGGATCAGCTTGTTCAATATGGTGGATTTGCCCACATTTGGACGGCCTACAATGGCAATGCAGGCTGAATTCTGATTCTCCATAGCTTTCCTTTCCTGTTTGTTAATAAACCGGTATTTCCCCGGAAAAATTCTTGGCCCGCTCAATCAGCGGCCCCCGCGCCCCCAGAGTAAACGCAATATCGCTGCTGCGAATACACAGCAGTTCCATGCCTGGTGTCAGTGCCAACTCCTGCAACAACGCCTCCGGCAGCACAAGCATACCCTGGGGCGACACCCTCAGCCAGCCGTAGCGCCGGCCTTTATAGGGGGCTAACTCCCCTTCAGGCAGAGCGCAGGCATTCAGCCGGGGCGTCTCCCGCAAAATATGGCCCAGCCGGGAGGGAGCAAGCAGCCCCTTGCGGGTGACGCAGAAGCCGCCAGTGGACTTCGCGCCAGTGAAAAGGTACACCTAACCCTCCTTGCCAATGTGGTACTCCCAGACCGCCTGCTCTGGCAGGCACAGGCTTCCATCCTCCCGCACCAGGGATTTGCCGAACACAAACTTGCCGCCCTTGTTCAGTTGAGGCATTGGCCCCTCCTCCCCCATTTCCTGCGAATCTTGCTACTCCCTCCTGTCCCCAGGCCGGACAAGGGGCAGGCCAAAAACCACCCACAGGGACGCTCCCAGAGACACGGCAAAAAGCGTCAGCTTCCAGGGCGTTCCGGCAATTTGCCGGAGGACATCCCACAATTCCGGGCGCAGCAAAACAGCGGCGCCGGTCAGAGCCGCAAAAGCCGCGCTGAGCGCCACGCCTCCCGCTGCCATGTCCTTCACCACGCCAATGCGTCTGTCCTGCTGGGGCTGGACAAAGTCACAAAGCTTTTCAATGGCAGTGTTCAACGCCTCGGCAGCAGTCACCATGCCCATTGCCAGCAGCAAAAGGGCCAGCTCACCCCGGGCAATCCCCATTTTGACCGCAAAAAACAGGACATACCCGCAGGCCAAGGCGTGTATGCGCATATTTCGTTCTGAACACAGACACAGCCATACGCCCCGAAAGGCACAGCGAAAGCTGTGCAGCAGGCCGCGCCTGAAGGGCTGTCCGCCGCTCCTCATTCCTCAGGGGCATAGCTGCCGCTGGCGGGCAGGCCTAGCTCGCGCATGACCCGCTCCTCCTTCTCCCGCATACGCACCCGGGCAAGGCCCCCCTCCTCGTGGTCATACCCCAGAAGATGCAGCATGGAGTGGGCGGTCAGGTAGCCGATCTCCCTCTCCAGGGTGTGGCCATAGGTCTTGGCCTGCTCCATGGCCCGGGGCACAGAGATGACAATGTCTCCCAGAATTTTCGCGCCGGTCTCCCGGTTTTCGTCATAGACCCCGTTTTCGCCCATGGGGAAGGAGAGAACATCCGTGGCGGCGTCTTTGTTGCGGTACTGGCGGTTCATCTCCCGGATCTGGTCATTGTCCACAAAGCTCACGCTGATCTCCGCCGGGTCGGAAAAACCCTCCATCTGGAGCACAGCATGACAGCAGCGGCGGATCAGCATACGCACACCGGTGGGCACCCTGGTCTGCTTCTGTCGGTTTGAAATAATGACCCTGATCTTCTCCATTTTTAAGCATTCCTTTCTGTTGAGATCTGGTGGTTGACCCCTTGGCTTATGGGCGCCGGTCCGTCTGCTGACTGCTCCGGCTGGCCCGCTCATAGGCCCGGATGATATCCTGCACCAGCTTGTGGCGCACAACGTCCTTTTCGGTAAAACGGAAAATGGCGATATCGTCTACCCCGCGCAGCACCCGCACCGCCTCCTTCAGGCCGCTGCGCTTGCCGTCAGGCAGGTCGATCTGGGTGACGTCGCCGGTGATGACCATTTTTGAGTTGAAGCCCAGCCGGGTGAGGAACATTTTCATCTGCTCCCCGGTGGTGTTCTGGGCCTCGTCCAGTATGATAAAGCTGTCGTCCAGGGTGCGGCCCCGCATATAGGCCAGGGGGGCCACCTCAATGTTCCCCCGCTCCACAAAACGCTGATAGGTCTCAGCGCCCAGCATGTCAAACAGAGCGTCGTACAGGGGGCGCAGGTAGGGGTCTACCTTCTGCTGCAGGTCGCCGGGCAGAAAGCCCAGCTTCTCCCCTGCCTCCACAGCAGGGCGGGTGAGAATGATGCGGTTCACCTGCTGGGCCCGAAA
Source organism: Acutalibacter sp. (assembly GCF_056800975.1). Taxonomy (NCBI): domain Bacteria; kingdom Bacillati; phylum Bacillota; class Clostridia; order Eubacteriales; family Acutalibacteraceae; genus Acutalibacter; species Acutalibacter sp. The sequence continues at coordinate 3,603 of NZ_JBQISV010000015.1, read as the reverse complement.
GGCCGTGACCGCCATGGCCACCGCCAGATAGGTTTTGCCTGTGCCGGCCGGGCCTACCCCGATGGTAATGGTATTGTCCCTGATATTGTCGCAATAGGTGCGCTGGCCCAGAGTTTTGGGCTTGATGGGCTTGCCCTTGCTGGTGACGCAGATGCAGTCCCCGGCCAGGGTCGCCACCCGCTGCTCGCTGTCCTCGGCCACCAGCTGGATGCAGTAGCGCACGTTCTGCTCGCTCAGGCTCTCGCCGCCGCCAATCAGCGTGACCAACGCCCGCAGGGCCCGGGCGGCCCGGTCTGTCTGCTGGGGGTCCTCCCCGTTGATCTTCAGCTCCGAGTCCCGGAACACCAGCGAGACCCCGTACTCCTGCTCGATAAGCCGGATATTGCTGTCAAAGCTGCCAAACAGCTCAGCAGCCTGTTCCATTCTGTCCAGACTGATCTTGATTTCCAAGTGACATCCTTTCCAAGGGCGGAGGCTGTCTCCGCGCCTTCAGGGCCTCTCCTCCCCCGCTTTTGGCAGAGGAACGCCCTGCTTTCCTTTTTCAATAGACGCGCTCTGGTCTTTGGCCCCATTATACCACAAACCGCCTCCATTGTTCAACCCCAAAATTCACGAAAACCTCAAAAATATTTCAACACTTTTGGCTATTCCACAGAAATCACCCGTTCCACTCCAATGTCCTCCAAGCAGCGGCTTCTGGCGTGAAGAATACACATCCCGTCGGCAAACACATATTCCAGCTTTTCCTCCTTCACGCTCCCCCCTGGGGGTAGGGCGGTCCGTTGAGCCTCCCGAAGCTTCAGCAGAGCGGCGGTCTTCTGCTCCTTTTTGGTGAGCGGCCGCTCCTCCTCTGTGAGAAACACCGTCACCTGCCTCCGCAGCCCCAGAGGCATCTGAACCCCCAGCAGAGTCAGCCAGCTGCTCTCCTGATAGGTTCGCACCGGCCCCTGGGGCTTGGACCACAGCCCCAGAGGCATCCGCAGGCCGAAGATTTCCAGCCACTGGGCGGTCTCCCTGCCGCTTTCGATATGCTCCGTCCGGCTGGCGCCCACCTGCACGGTGAACTCCCGGTAGGTTTCCGCCACCACCTTGCCCCGGGCGGCTCCGGCGCGCTGGTAGAGCTCCGGGGGCTGAATCCCGTAGGGGTCCGGCGCCTCCTGATAGAGGCCCGCAATCAACAGCTGGTCCTGGGTCACCGTGTCCCCCAGGGACACCTCAGGCCTACCCTGACGGGCCTGAATCTCCACCACCCGGCCCTCCCGGCCTGCTACAATGTTGGAGAGCACCCCCTTCTCCTCCAGGGCCGGGGCCTGGGCACCCTCCTTCACCGCTATCTCTACAAAGCAGCCGTTGGTGTTCACACTGGCCCAGCTGAGCCGGGGCAGTTGGGTGAGAATGCTGCCGCTGGCGTTTTTGGGGGTAAAGCCCTTCCGCGGCCCCCCTACATAGACTCCGCAGTTCCTGGCAGCCTGGGTAATCTCCCGGGGGGTGACATTCTGGGCGCCGGTGATGGAGACCCCCCAGACAAAGCCGGAGAGAAACACATATAACGCCGCTCCCGCCACAGCTCCCACAAGCAGCGACTTGCGCTTTTGCAGGCGGCGCAGCTGAAAGGGCGCGCCTCTTTTTTGTACAAGCCGGGTGCGCACGCCGCAGCGTCTGCACAGGGCCCGCATTTTTTTGTATACCCCGGGCCGGACCCTAGCCACCGCCAGCCCCTCCCGCCGGCAGAAGCCCCACAGGTTAAAGCCCCGCTTTGCCGCCACGGTAAAGAACCGTGCCCCGTCCCCATGCACCTGAAACTCCACGTACCCTGAGAGCAGATGAAAAATTGCCGCCAGCATAGCCGCCTCCTAATAGCTGTAGTCCACCCCTGAAATCAAACCCTGCACTACCGCCGAATTCTCTGTCAGGCTGGTAAGCCGCAGGTCTCTGCCGCTGATGCGCACCGTCAACCGGCCTGTGCGCACCACCACTCGTTCTCCGTCATAGTCCATTACCCCGTCGCAGCCGTCCACCACGGCACAGCGGTTCCCGGTAATGGAGATTACCGCGCCGCCGGTGGGTTTCATCTCCAAATCAGCCACCCCCTTCCCTTCACTTTATGCGCCGGAGCGGGAATGTATCACCCCCGCCCGGCATAGGGTTAGGTGAAAATCATTGGATAAGGAGAATGATATATGGCTACCCTTTCCCGCTCTGGGGTCAGGCCCGCCGCCGTCCTCAGCACAGCGGGCTTTTTGCTGGCCCTGCCTGCCCTGCTGCTGTTTCCCGCCTCGGTGCGGGCCAGCGCCGCCCAGGGCATTTCCTCCTGCCTGACTGTGCTGGTCCCCTCTCTGTTCCCCTTTATGGCTCTGGCCTCCTTCGCGGTGAACTCCCCTGCCGCCCGGGTACTGGGCCGGCCTCTGGGGCCTCTGGTCCGCTGGGTGTTCCGTCTGCCAGAGTGCTGTGGGGCAGTGATTCTCATGAGCTTTCTGGGGGGCTACCCTGCTGGGGCCAGAGGCATCTCGCTGCTGTTGGAGCAGAAGCAAATCACCCCCGCCCAGGCAGGACGCATGCTTTTATTCTGTGTGAACCCCGGCCCTGCCTTTGTGGTCAGCTTTGTGGGCGTGGGGATGCTGGGAAGCGCCCGGCTGGGCTGGCTGCTTTTTCTGGCCGTGACTGCCGCCGGGCTGCTGCTGGGAGGCCTCACTGCCCTCACCGCGCCAGTCCCCCCAAAAAGCAGCCCTGCCGCCCCGACGGAGGCCTCCGGGGCCCTGGTGCGCTCTATTGCCGACGCTGCCCGGAGCGTGCTGGTCATGAGCGCCTGTGTGGTGCTGTTCTCTGTGCTCACCGGCATACTGCGCCAGTGCGGGGCCCTGCCGGCCACGGTCCGGCTGCTGAGCCGCTGGCGGGTCCTCTCCCCCATGGAATGGGCGGCAGCGCTGTCCTTCCTGCTGGAAGTTACCGGCGGGGTGGGAGACGGGCTGCGGCTGGGGGTCTCTCCTGCCCTTTTCGCCTTTGGTCTGGGCTTTGGGGGACTGTGCGTCCACTTACAGGCACTGGCGTTCTTTCCTGCCCGGCCCGGACGGCTGGGCGCCTTCTTCCTCTGCCGGCTGGCCCACGGCCTGCTGTCGGCAGGGCTTTTCTCCGCCGCGCTGCTGACCATCCCCTCCTATGCCGCCCCGGCGGCAGCGGCAGTGTGGGGGCAGGCCGCTCCCTTTGCGGGGACCTGGATGGGCGGCGCATCCCTGCTGCTGATGAGCGCGGCCTTTTTGCTGAGCTTTCCCGCAGAACAAAAGCTGTGGGGCCGCAGATGACCGTTATTACAGGCAGGCCAGAACCTTTCCCCACGGGTCAACCCCATGTCAACCAAATTGGCCCCTGATAGATTGCAGGCAGCAGGCCCCCAAAGACGGCAGAACTGGGGTGTTATCCATCCCCATACAGAAAGCCCGGGTTCGTGTTACACAGGCACTGCAAGGTCTGCTCTACCACCTGCTGGTATGACAAAGCGCAACCACAAGCCCAACATCACCCGCCGGTACTGGCCTTGTCTGTGAGTTTGCTTCGCTAACGCAACACTTCCCGAATTGCCTGGGGGAGTACTCAGCCATGTCCCCC
>NZ_JBQISV010000014.1:0-35729 GCF_056800975.1 Acutalibacter sp. | reverse complement strand
GGGGTAAAGCCATCCTGGCTCCGAATCTCCCGGGCGGCCTGGCTGGTGGGCAGGTTTTCCAGGGCGGCGGTATACAGCCAGTAGCCCCGCAGGGCCACCCAGCCGCCTGCCAGCAGGCACAGGGTAAAAAGGGTTAAAAACACATTGCGCACAGCCAGAATAGCAAATCTCTTTTTGCTGACGGTTTTTTTCACTGTTATCGCTCCCTTGTTGTTTACTGACATCATGATAACAGCGCTTTCTTACGAACTCCTTACGGGAATTCTTTAGAATCCCTGTCAGGGTCTTACAGTCCTGTAAGCTTCACCGGTTCAGCAGAAACAGCCCTGCCTTTTTGCCTGAGACCAGCAGGTTGTACCGGGCATTTAAGGTCAGCTGGGGCACAGCCTCAGCGGCAGAAAGAAGCTCCTCCTTAGCGGCAGTGAGCACCACGGCCCTGCCGCCTGGCTTCAGGGCCCGGGCAAGCTCTTGCAGCAGCAGCCGGTAGAATTCCCCCAGCTCCATGCCCACCTGCTCGTAGAGCCCCCAGGGCGGGTCGGTGATCACCGCGTCCAGGGCCTCGGGCAGGGTTCGGGAGAGGGTAAGGGCGTCCCTTTCCGCTATGTCCACATGGGGACGGTTCCCCAGCTTCTCCCGGGTGACGGCCAGGGGGGCGGGGGCATTGTCGCTGGCATACATGCGGGCAAAGGGGAAACGCTTGCAGCGCTGCAGAGGGATGGCTCCATAGCCGCAGAAGGGGTCCGCCACCACATCGGTGGGCTTGGGTGCGGTGAGCCAGCACATCATATACGCCAGCTCTGGGTGGAGCTCGCCCGGGTGCAGCACCTTGTCATAGGCCCGGTGGCGGCTGAGCCGCTGCAGGAACCAGGCCTGCCCGTTGTCCCGCACCAGGGCCCAGAACTCCTGGTCAGGCAGGCTCCGGTCCAGGCGCAGGCCGGTTCGGGCGGCAATCAGCTTCTCCGCCCCAGTCTTTGCGGCCTTTGACACAGAGACCAGCTGATTTTTGCAGGAGACCACCAGCCGGAAGGTTCTGGCCTTTCCCCGGCTCTTGGGGGGCCAGTCTATGGAAGCGGCGGGGAGGGCGCGGAGGAATTTTTCCAGGCCAGCAGGACTGGGGGGCGCGGGGGCGCGGAAAAGGACCCGGAAAATGTTGTGGAAGCAGAACAGGTTCAGGTCGCTGTAGGGCACGGCGGTAGAAAAGACAAGGGCGCCGGAAAAGCTGCTCTGAAGAACCAGGTCGGGCAGACGCTGGCGGAGAATGGCAGCGGCCAGCTCCTCGGCGCCGGGGATGAGGGTGGCGAAGAAGGTGTTTGACATAGAGGCCTCCTGAGGGGTGATAGGGTCCATAGGCTTGCGTCTTATTTTTTACTGGCGGGACAATGGAGGGGCCGGTTGGTTGGGAGGAAATTGCGGGGTTCTCCTACATGGCATGGGTGGCTTTGTGAAGCGAATGTCAAACTTCACGAGGCGAACGTCAGACCTTGCTGAGACAATGTCAGACTAACGACCCCAAGGCAAGAGCGCCCAGGGTTGTCTGTGACCTTGTCCTCCTTACCGAAGGGAACCGTAAAAACCGTTTGAACGCTCTCATTGTCTGTCCCGGGGCTTGATTTTTTTTCTCTGGGGTTATATAATTATATATAACGTGTTTTCGAGAGGAGCTGCAATTTCTGTGAAAAAAATTCAGGAATCCGCCGAAAATTATCTGGAAACCATCCTCATTCTTCAGCAGCGGCGGGGCTATGTGCGCTCTGTGGACATTGCCGCCGAGATGGAGTTCAGCAAGCCCAGTGTCAGCGTGGCCATGAAGCACCTGCGGGAGCGGGGCCACATTACTGTGGACAGGGACGGGCTCATCTCCCTGACCCCCCAGGGGCAGCAAATTGCCGAGGGCGTTTACGAACGCCACCTGCTGTTCACCCGCTGGCTCACCTCGCTGGGGGTGGACCCGGAGCTGGCCGCAGAGGACGCCTGCCGCATTGAGCATGTGATCAGCGAGGAGAGCTTCCGGGCTATTCAAAAGCATGTGGACGGATAGCTCTCCCTATTATAGCGCACTGCCGTCCCCTTTGCAACCGGGACGGAGCAAGCATATCATCCATTCAGGAGGTCGACGAAAATGAAACGAGTTCTTTCCATTCTGCTGGCTCTGTGCCTGGTGGTGGCCGCGCTTCCCGCCGGGGCCCTTGCCGTCGGCGCGCCCACCCAGCAGGAGGTCCAGGAGCGCATTATGGCTATGCAGCCCCAGTATCCTACCGGGACGCCCTGGTCCAACGCCGATTACTATGCCTGGAAGGGCGGGATCTACTCCGGAGGCTACGGCTGCGCCGGCCTTGCGTTTTTGCTCAGCGACGCCGCCTTTGGCAGCCTGCCCGCCAGAGTGGTCCGGCCTGTCCGCTTTGACCAGGTGAAGATTGGCGACATTCTGCGCATCAATGGCGATACCCACAGCGTCATCGTCACCGATAAGACAGAGGACACGGTGGTGCTTGCAGAGGGCAACCTTACCTATTGGGGCATGTACGACAATCAGCAGGTGGTCTACTGGGGACGGAGTCTTACTGCGGAAGAGGTAAACAACGCGGACTATATGCTCACCCGCTACCCGGATGACGCCGCCCCGGAGCCTACGCCAGAGCCCACGCCGGAGCCTACGCCCGAACCCACATCAGAGCCCACGCCGGAGCCTACGCCTGAGCCCACATCAGAGCCCACACCCGAGCCCACGTTGGAGCCTACGCCCGAGCCCACATCAGAGCCCACGCCGGACCCTGTGCCTGATCCCACCTTCAGCCCTGAGCCGGGGGATTCTACGCCTGCGCCCAACCCTACTCCCGTCCCGGCTTTCCCGGATGTGCCTGTCAACAGCTGGTATACCGGCGCGGTGGAATATGTGGCAGACCGGGGCCTGATGGGCGACACAGGCACAGGGCGGTTTGAGCCCAATAAGCCCGTCACCCGGGGCCAGGTGGTCACCATTCTCTACAGCCTGGACGGCAAGCCATCTGTGGACAATACCATCCATTACCCTGACGTGAAGGGCGGCTACTATTATGACCCGGTCCGCTGGGCCTCGCTGAATGGCATTGTCAGCGGCTATGGCGACGGGCGATTTGGCCCCAACGACCGGGTCACCCGCCAGGACTTTGCCCTTATTCTTCGGAACTATGCCCGCTTCAAGGGCTATGATGTAAACGACTATGACAGCCTGACCGGCTTTGAAGACAGCGGAAGCATCTCCGGCTATGCCCGGCCCGCCCTGCAGTGGGCGGTGGGGGCGGAGCTGCTGGGAGGCTCCGGCGGCAGGCTGATGCCCAAGGGCACGACCAACCGGGCCCAGATGGCTGTCATCCTTAAGGCATTCTGCCAGAACATCGTTGGAATGGACTGAGTCCCAGCCAGTCCTGATGAATAAAGAACAGCCCTGCCCGCCTCCTGGTAACAGAGGCCGGGCAGGGCTGTTCTCATTTTCCTTTTTCCGTACATTTCCAGGCGCGGCCCTATTTCAGGGACTCATATTTCTTTTTGGTGGCAAGGCCCCCCCGGATATGCCGCTGGGCCTTGTTCACCGCCAGCACATTCTTCACATCCCGATACAGCCCCCGGTCGATATATTTCAGCCGCTGGGATACGTCTTTATGTACCGTACTCTTGCTGATCCCAAACTGCTTGGCGGCCCGGCGGACGGTGGCGTTGTTTTCCACAATGAATTCCCCCAGCTTGGTAGCGCGGTCGTCTATCACATTGTTTGACATACAGGACACCTTCTTTCGGTGTTCTATATGTATGCGCAGGGCCGCTGGGGTATTCTGGGAATTTCCGCCGGTTTACCTGCCGGTCAGGCTGAATGGGACGCTGCTTCCACAACAAAAAGGAGCCGGCCGTTTTGCGGCCAGCTCCCTTGTTCCGACAGCCTTACGCAAAGGGGTTCTCGCTGGGGTAGAGCATATTCTTGGGCTGGTTAAAGCCAATGTCAGAGACGCCCAGGAACTTGAACACCTCGAACAGGGCCTTGCCGTGATGCCCGAAGGCTACCGCGCCGTGATGGGGGTAGTTTTTCTCAATGAGCACATGGCGGTAGAACCGGCCCATCTCCGGGATGGCAAACACGCCGATGCCCCCAAAGGAGCGGGTGGCCACGGGCAGCACCTCGCCCTGGGCCACATAGGCCCGCAGCTGGCAGTCGGCAGTGCTCTGAAGCCGGAAGAAGGTGATGTCGCCGGGGACAATATCGCCCTCCAGGGTGCCCTGGGTGACCTCCTCGGGGAGGCTGCGGGCCATAATCATCTGGTACTTCATGGTGGGGCTGCACAGCTTGGAGGAGCAGGTGTTGCCGCAGTGGAAGCCCATAAAGGTGTCGCTGAACTGATAGGGGAACTTGCCCTCAATGTCAGCCTGATACATGTCCTTGGGCACCGTGTTGTTGATGTCCAGCAGGGTCACAATGTCATTGCTGACACAGGCGCCGATGAACTCGGAGAGGGTGCCATAGATGTCCACCTCGCAGGACACGGGAATGCCCTTGCCGGTGAGGCGGGAGTTTACATAGCAGGGCACAAAGCCAAACTGAGTCTGGAAGGCGGGCCAGCATTTGCTGGTGAGGGCCACATACTGCCGGTAGCCCCGGTGCTCCTCCACCCAGTCCAGCAGAGTGAGCTCATACTGGGCCAGCTTTTCCAGAATCTCGGGCTTCTTATTGCCTTCGCCCAGCTCCTTCTCCATGTCGGCCTTTACCTCCGGAATACGGGGGTCGCCGTCATGCTTGTGGAAGGCCTCGAACAGGTCCAGCTCGGAGTTCTCCTCAATCTCCACCCCCAGGTCATACAGACGCTTGATGGGCGCGTTGCAGGCCAGGAAGTTGAGGGGCCGGGGGCCGAAGCTGATGATTTTCAGGCTATTGAGGCCCACCAGAGCCCGGGCGATGGGAATGAACTCGTGGATCATCCGGGCGCAGTCAGCAGCGTCGCCCACCGGGTTCTCGGGGATGTAGGCCTTGATCTCCCGGAGCTTCAGGTTGTAGCTGGCGTTGAGCATACCGCAGTAGGCGTCGCCCCGGCCGCCCACCAGGTTGTCGCCGCTCTCCTCGGCGGCGGCAATGAACATGGCGGGGCCGTCGAAGTGCTTGGCCAGCAGAGTCTCAGAAATTTCGGGGCCGAAATTGCCCAGATACACCACCAAAGCGTTGCAGCCGCTTTTCTTCACATCCTCCAGGGCCTGGACCATGTGGATTTCGCTCTCCACAATGCAGATGGGGCACTCGTAGACGCTGGCCGCCTCCGCGCCGTATTGGGCGGCAAAGGCCTCCATCAGGGCCTTGCGGCGGTTGACGGAGAGGGACTCGGGGAAGCAGTCCCGGGACACGGCCACAACGCCGATTTTGACTTCTGGAATGTTGTTCATTGGAAATTCCTCCATAATTTGCCATAATAAAGGGCTTGTGCATATCATACCGCAAACCCGGCGAAAAATCAACCGAAAAGCCGGAATACCAGGAAAAATTATCGCTCTCCCATTGTGACCTCAAACACCAGCAGCTCCAGGTCCGCGCTGCCCGTGTTGCGGATGCCGTGGGCGGCAAAGGGGGCGTTCATCATAATATCCCCCTTTTTGACAGTCTGCTCCTGGCCCTCCTGCTGGTAGACGCCCTCGCCGGCCAGCACCACATAGAACTCGTTGTCATTGCCATGGGTATGCAGGCCAAAGCTGGCCCCAGGGGGAAGAACCGTGTAGTTGATGAACTGCACAGGGGCGTTGATCTCACTGCCGGAGAAAACCGTGGCATGGGGGCAGAGGCCGTCGCCCCCGTGAATGGGCTCGGGCTTTTTAGGCGCGGTAAGAAAATTGTGGATCAGCACAGGCAGGACCTCCTGACACAGGTTAATCACAGCACCATATTGCTGTATGGCGGGTTTGTGTTCTTCAGCTCAGCCGGTACACGGCGCTGGCATGGGGGGCCAGCCGGGCGGCAAGGCGGCTCTCTGCCACCGGGACAGCTTCGCCGCTCCACAGCTCCTCTCCCTGGGCGGTCTCCGGCCACAGGTCTCCAAAGTCCATGGCAACCTCCCGCTCCTGGTCAGAGAGGTTGAACAGCCCCAGATACCGCTCGCCGGTCTTTTGGTTCTCCGCCACCCATACCGCCTCATCCTCTGTGCGGTGAATCTGGTCCGGCCGGCAGTCCGGGGTGAGCATAGCCAGCACCTTCTGGTTGGTGAGCAGGGACAGGGTCCAGTCGTCCAGCAGAGACAGCTCTGCGCCTACCATCAGGGGCGAACCGAACAGGCACCACAGGTTCATCATGGTGCGCTGCTCGTCCCTGGTGAAGCCCGTGGCCCGCTCCCGGCCAAAGCCGCCGCCCAGCCGGCCCACAGGGAGCATGTCGCAGTCCGGGTAGCAGCCCGCCTTTACATGGTCCTGCCAGATCTCGCACCGGGGGAACATATCCTTGAGCAGCGGCCACTCATCCCAGAAATCGTCAGAAATGCGCCACATATTCGCGTGCTTTGCGTAGTGCCAGGACTTTTGGATAATAGCCGGCCCGGGGGACAGGGACAGCACAATGGGCCGGCCGGCCTTTTGAATGGCGCTGCTGAGCATCTCGATCTCATGCTTGCGGGCATAGCCCAGCTCGGTGTGGTCGTTCAGGTTGTCGGTGTTGCAGATGTCGTCGCACTTGATGAAGTCCACGCCCCAGTCCGCGTACTGCTGGATGATGGAGTCATAATAGGCCTGACCCTCGGGGGTGTTTCTGACGCCGTACATGTAGGGGTTCCAGCGGCAGACATTGTTGGGCTCGGCGATATGGTCGGCGGTGGTGTCTGTGCCCATGATTTTCAGGTGCTGGTGGGCCGCCTGCCGGTGAATGCCCCGCATGATGTGGATGCCGAACTTCAGCCCCAGGCTGTGGATATAGTCTGCCAGGGGCTTGAAGCCCTGGCCTCCTGCCGCGCTGGGGAACCGGGCCGGGTCTGGCTGCAGGCGGGCGTACTCGTCCAGCTCGGCGGTGTTGAAGGGCAGGTAGAAATAGTTCTGGTCTGTGCCGTCTGCCCCGTGGGCGTACCAGGAGATGTCAATGACCACATACTCCCAGCCAAAGGGCTTGAGTTTTTCGGCCATGGCCCTGGCGTTGGCCTTTACCTGTTCCTCGGTGACAGCGGTGCCGTAGTAGTCGTAGCTGTTCCACCCCATGGGCGGGGTGGGACAAAAGGCGTTTTTGTTCATAAAGATTTCCTCCTGCGTGTTAATAATATTGTAAGGCGCCGGCTTGACGAAGGGAAGGGCATCCCAGTCTCCGCAGGCTTTGCCTTCTGGAGGGACCGGGACGCTCCACTTGGGCCTCCCGCAATGTGGGAGAGCCGGCTGATTTTTAGGTCGGCTTCTTGAGAAAGGAGCGGCTTGGCTCTTTATGCCCTCTCCATCGTAATCACATGCCGGGGGCAGGCCTCGGCGCATTTGCCGCAGCCCGTGCACTTGGCAGGGTCCACCACAGCCAGGCCGTTCTTCACAGTAATGGCTCCGGCCTCGCAGGTCTTCTGGCACTTCATGCAGCCAATACAGCCTACCTTGCAGGCCTGCATGGTGGCCTTGCCCTTGTCGCAGCTGGAACACCGCACCACAGCCATTGTCTTCACCGGGGCCAGATGAATAAGCCCCTTAGGGCAGGCGGCGGTACACTTGCCGCAGGCTACGCATTTGTCCGGGTCAATAACCGCTACGCCGTTGCACAGCGCAATGGCTCCATAGCCGCAGGCGGCCAGGCAGTCGCCAAGCCCCAGACAGCCGAACCGGCAGCTGGAAGCCCCGCCGTTCAGAAGAGAGGCGGCAGTGCAGCTTTCCAGGCCGTCATACTCCATTTTTTCGGTGGTATTGTCGGCGCTGCCCATGCAGTGGACAAAAGCGGCCCTGCGCTCCATCTCCACTGCGCCGGAGCCCAGGATTTTCCCGCATTTGGCGGCCACGTCCGCCCCGCCGGGAGAGCACAGGCCGGGCGCAGCCTCGCCCTTGGCCATAGCCGCCGCATAGCCGGGACAGCCTGAGTAGCCGCAGGCTCCGCAGTTGGCCCCGGGCAGAACAGCCTCAAGGGCCTCGGCCTTCTCGTCCTTGGGCACAGCCATGACGATGGAGGCCACCGCCAGCACCACACCGGCCAACAGGCCGATGACGCCCACAATCATAATAGGTGTTACAATTTCCATTGCTGTCACGTTCCTTTCTGGGCTTATCCCCAGGGTTTGTAAGTAAAAAAGCTAACTTTCCGCCAGCATCATTTTTAGGGTGGTGTAGCACTTGTCACAGGCCTTGCGGATGTCCTCATCCGTGAGAGCTTCGCCATCGTATACCCGTGTTATCAGCTCTGCCATCATCCGGTCGATCTCACGGTCTACATTGCTGGTATAGTAGGCGTAGCCAATGCTCTCCCGGGCTTCCTTCAGCAGTTCGCGCTGGGAGCCGCCCAGGGTTTCAATATATTTGTACCGGCCCTTGGGATTGCTTAAAAGCCCCATATGTACCGGCACCAAGCCCTCGCCTGCCATGTAGAAGAAGGTCATCTGGTCAGAGTTGTACTTGTAGGTTTCGGTTGGAATCCAAAAAGCCTCTTGGCTGAGAAAGTCCTTGCTCAGCAGGCAGTCCACAATGAAGAAAGCGTCATCAGGGTGCTTGGTGTTTTTGTTGACGGCGCACCAGGTCTCAATAGGGGCGTTGATCTGGCCCTTCTCGTTGTGGAACACGAAGGAAGTGAAAGCGGCATCCTCCACAGAGGGATACCCGGCCCAGTTGCCCACAAAAGCCAGCATTTTTGACAGAGAATCCACATAGCTCCCGCTTGTGACCTCTTTCAGACGAGGGACAGCCTGGGCATACAGGTTTACCGCCTCCTTGCAGCGTTGAAAGAACGTTTCCTGGTCCAGGAGCAATTCTTCCTTCTGGTTGTCTGCCACCTGTCCAAAGCACATATTCCGAAAACGGGTGAACCGCAGGCCAAAGCCATATGCCTCCAAGATATACTCGTCCTGTCCGGCCATTGCAACGCCCTGGTCCCAGCTGCCGGGCAGGCTTCCGGGGTCCGCCTCTTTGGCAAGGACCGCCTGGTCCAGCTGGTAGAACATAGGCAGAACTACTTGGCCCTGGTCATTGCGCCCGGCAGCCATAACTGTGGGGTCCAGCTTGTCAAAGTCCATAAACCGGGCGTTTGCGATATAGTCGTCCAAAGGCAGGAACAGTCCCTTTTTCATGGCGCTCTCGGGATTTTGAAAGAGGGTGTTTTTTGGCACATATGTCTCTCCCTCAAAGCTGTCGATACCATATCCAAAGCCGGACATCAGAAACACGTCAGGCCCGGCCCCGGCGGCAAGCTCTGTGCGGATGTGGGTCAGCTCGGAATCATAGGCCCCGCCCTCATCCATCGGCAGCACGTTCAGCTCTACCTCCATGCCGCTGGGAACGCCCCCAAAGTGCTTGAGTATGGTCTGAAAATCTGCTTGCCTTGGCTGGCCTGGGAGGACCTGCCCATCATTTTGCTGCGGCAGTCAATATCCGTCACCACCCGCAGGATGTCTTTGGCTTCGTTCTCCTGCTCCTGCGCCGCAGCGCTGGCCTGAGCTTTTTCAATTTGCGCCTCAGCCATGGTTTTTGGCTTACTGCTCTCATCCTCGTGGCTTTCACAGCCTCCAAGGGGCAGGCAGAGGAGGAGAAAGGCCAGGACCATTGCAATATACTTTCTCATCTTGTCATCAAATCGTTTTTTTGTAATGTGTTCATGTTTTAATTCACCTTTCGCGGTCAGATCTCGGCCAGCACTATTTTCAGGGCGGCATGGCATGGGCCGTGGCAGATTCCTTCTTCATCCCCAAAGCATTTTCTTTGCGCGTTATGCCGGTACCGTTTTCGAGAAACGGAGCGAGTCGAAGCGAGCGAAACGCGAGTTGGGTGCAGCGTTACGCTGCCAGCCGGTCCACCACGCCGTTGAAGCCCAGAAAGGATACTGCCACCAGGCTTGCCGCCACCAATGTGATGGGCAGACCCCGGAAGGTCTCGGGGATGTCGCAGTCCTCCAGGCGCTCCCGCACCCCGGCGAACAGCAGCATGGCCACCAAAAAGCCAACCCCTGAGCCAAAGGCGTTTACCAGGGACTGCAGATAGCCAAAGCTGGGGTCAGCGGCGCCCTTTTCCAGCACCAGCATGGTCACGCCCAGCACCGCGCAGTTGGTGGTGATCAGCGGCAGGTAGATGCCCAGAGAATTGTACAGAGGGGGCATATACTTGCGCAGCACGGTCTCCAAAAGCTGCACCAGGGCGGCAATCACCAGAATAAACACCAGCGTCTGCAAATACTCCAGCCCCTGGGGCACCAGAATGTACATGTAAATGGGCCAGGTCACTGCCGTGGCAATTACCATGACCACAGTTACCGCACAGCTCATGCCAAAGGCGGTGTCCAGCTTTTTTGACACCCCCAGAAAGGGGCAGATGCCCAAAAATTTATTCAGCACATAGTTTTCGGTGAGAATAGCGGCCAGAAAAATGGCCACCAAGGAACGAATGGTTTGCGCGTCCATTATTCAGCGTCTCCTTTCTTGCAGTCCTTTTCCGCCGCCTTTGTGCAGGAGGCCGCTAAGGGGCAGTGGGCGCAGCCCATGCTCTCAGGGGCGCGGCCCTCCTTCGACAGCTTGCCTGCCAGGGCGATGAGCATACCAAACACAAAGAAGCCCCCCGGAGGCAGCAGGAAAATGATGATGGGCTCCATGAACCCGGAGAGAATGGGCAGGCCGAACACAGTCCCGGCCCCCAGCAGCTCACGGATGATGCCCATAGCCAGCATGGCGGCGGTAAAGCCCACACCCATGCCCAGGCCGTCGATGATGGCGGGCAGAATTTTATTCTTGCTGGCGAACATCTCCGCCCGGCCCAGAATAATGCAGTTGACCACAATCAGCGGCAGAAACACGCCCAGAGCCGTGTCCAGCGCCGGGGAAAAGGCCTTGATGAACATTTGCACAATGGTGACAAAACCTGCGATGACTGTGATAAACGCCGGAATGCGCACCTTGTTGGGGATCACGTTACGCAAAAGGGAGATGACCGCGTTAGAGCACACCAGCACAAAGGTGGTGGCCGCGCCCATGCCAATGGCGTTGCTGGCCGCTGTGGTGACTGCCAGAGTGGCGCAGCAGCCCAGCATCAGCCGCAGCACGGGGTTTTCTATAATAATGCCTTTGGTGAACTCATGCCAAAGGCCTTTTTTCTTTTCCATGCTCAGTTGCCTCCTTCCGAAGCGTATGCGTTCTGATACTGTTCAATGGCAGCGTTCACCGCGTTGGTTACAGCGGTGCTGGTGATGGTGGCCCCGGTCATGGCCTGGATCTCCCCCTCTTTAGGGGCCTGGAACTTCACGACCTGAATGCCCCCGGTCAGGTTGGCCACCGGCTGCTGGTACTGGTCCCGAAACTCCGCCTTTTCCGCGTTGGCCCCCAGGCCGGGGGTCTCGCTGTGGCTGAGCACGATAACGCCGGTAATGCTGCCCTCGGTGCTGATGCCGGTCATCACCTTCACAGTGCCGCCATAGCCCTTGGACTCGGTCTCAAACACATAGCCTACAGCCTGGCCGCTGCTGTCTTTGCCGGTATAGTGGCCGCCGCTCTCCTCAAAGCTCTCTGCCCCGGGGAGCACCACCATGCGGCTCTCCTCAGCCTTTTGGGCCGCTGCCTGGGCGATGCGGTCCTTTGTCAGCATATTGGTGCCTGCCAGCGCTGCCGACACTGCCACACAGATAACAAAAAGGATGGCGGCAGGCTTTAACACCTCTTTCAAATTCATGCCGCGTTCTCCTCCTTCTTCTTTTTCTTGGGGGACCCGAAGGCCCTGGGCTTAACATAGCGCTCAATGAGCGGGGTGATAATGTTCATAAGTACAATAGAGTAGCTGACCCCCTCGGGCAGAGAGCCGAACTCCCGGATCATCACAGTCAGCAGGCCGCAGCCAATGGCGAAAATCACCCGGGCCCAGAAGTACAGGGGGCTGGTGGTGTAGTCGGTGGCCATAAAGAACGCGCCCAGCATCAGGCCCCCGGCCAGCAGGTCAAACAGAGGGTCCCGGCCCAGGATGAGGGAGAACACAGCCACAGTCGCCAGGTAAGTAACAGGGATGACAGGGCTGATCACATTCCTCACAATCAGATACAGCCCGCCGATGAGGATGGCCAGGGCGCAGGTCTCGCCCAGACAGCCCCCGTGGGCGCCCAGCAGCAGTTGCTGGTAATCCGGGGCGCTGTTGGGGGAATAGACATACATCATCCCCGAAAGGGGGGTGGCAGTGGTCACCGCGTCGGCAGTGGCGCTGTAGTCAAAGGCTCCCACCCAGTGGGTCATGCGGGCGGGGAAGGAGTTCATCAGCACAATGCGGGCGGTGAGGGCAGGGTTGACAAAGTTCTGCCCAATGCCGCCGAACATCTGCTTGACCACCACAATGGCCACCACGCCGCCAAAAGCGGCGATGAGGGGGTTGATGGTGACAGGCAGGTTCAAAGCCAGCAGCAGGCCGGTGACAATGCAGCTCAGGTCTCCTACGGTCTGAGAGCGTTTCATGGCCTTGCGGGAGAGGTACTCGCTGGCAACGCAGCTGAGGATGCACACGGCAATCACCAGCAGGGCTCGGGGCCCGAAGATAATCACAGACGCGATGGCTGCGGGACAGAGCCCGATAATCACGTCCAGCATGATGTTTTGGGTGGTCTTCCTCCCGTTAAAGTGGGGGGAGGAGGACACAATCAGTTTGTCCATTCTATCAATTCCTTTCTTTTTGGGAAGGATTCGCGGAATAGCCTCCGGCGGCTTAGAACCTTTTTTGTAAAAAAGGTTCTAAGAACTCCAAAAAACTTTTACGTCGCGCTTCTGAGGCGGTTTTTACCGGTGGGCCTATCGCCCGCGATAAGTGTCATTTCTTCTGGCTGGCTTTTCTGACATAGGCCTTGCCCATGCGGATGCTCTGCACCAGTCTTCGCCCTGCCGGGCAGGAGAAGGCGCAGCAGCCGCACTCCATGCAGGTCATCACGTCCAGCTCCAAAAGGGCCTCCACGTCCTTTTTCTGGGCGGCTTTTTCCAGCTTGGTGGGCATCAGGTTCATGGGGCAGGCTGCCACGCACCTGCCGCAGCGAATGCAGTCTGTGGTGTCGTACATTCTGGCCACTTTTTCATCAAAGGCCAGAATGGCGTTGTTCTGCTTCAGAATGGGCAGCTGGCCCCCAGTGATGGCAATGCCCATCATGGGCCCGCCCATCAGCATCTTTTTCGGCTCTGAGCGGTAGCCCCCGCAGAACGCCATCACATCGTCAATGGGCGTGCCAATGGGGACGATTACGTTCTGGGGGTTCTTCACCGCCGAACCGTCAATGGTCACCCGCTTTTGGGTGAGGGGCATGCCCGTGCGCATATAGCTTGCCAAAAATGACACCGAGGCAATGTTCATCACCAGACAGCCCACATCGGCGGGCAGGGCCCCGGCAGGCACCATGCGGCCGGTGCAGGCCTGCACCAGCACCTTCTCCGCGCCCTGGGGGTAGCGGCTTTTCAGGGCCAGCACCCGCACCTCGTCCTTGGGGTCCATCTGGGGGTTGTCCGCAATCTCTGTGAGCTTCTGGATGACGTCAGGCTTGTTGTCCTCCACCGCGATGAGCACCCGGTGCACGTCCAGAATCTCCTTCACCTTATAGATGCCGTCCAGAACGTTTTTGCCGTTCTCCAGGGCCTCCCGGTGGTCGCTGGTGACATAGGGCTCGCACTCGGCCACGTTGATGATGAGGGTGTCGATATTCTTGCCCTCGGGCACATTCAGCTTCACATGGGCCGGGAAGCCCGCGCCCCCCAGACCCACCAGCCCGGAGGCCCGGGCCGCTGCGGCCAGGGATTTTTTGTCTGTGATGGGGGCAGGGGGCTGAATGGCCGGGTCCGGCTCCATCAGCCCGTCCGAGTCAATGACAACAGCGTCTACCGGCCGGTCGCCGGTGAGCATGACCTGAGTGACCTCTGCCACAGTGCCTGACACAGAGGCGTGAATGGGGGCGCTGACAAAGGCCTCGCTGTCACCCACCACCTGGCCCACATATACATGGTCGCCTTTTTTCACAGTGGGTACGCAGGGCGCGCCGATGTGCTGCTGCATGGGCAGAACCACCCGGGCGGGCGGCGGCATCACAGCGGACTGGGCCTGCCAGGTGTTCTTGTGGTGGGGGACCGGCGCGCCGCCATGGGTTTTGAACGGGCGCTTGGGGAATTGCTCCATAATCGTCACGATCCTTTCTTGGGCGGGCGGGAGAGAAAACGCCGCTGCCCGGATTCCTTCAAAAAAAATTCACAAATTCATTTTACCGCAAAACAGGGGTTTGTGCAACCAGAAATAGCAGGAATCAGGAAAAAACTCTGAAGAAAGCCAAAATGCGCGGCAGAGGCCGTCCCAGTACACAGAGCGAAGGGCGCTGTCCATTCAGATAAAGACGCTTCCTCCGTTGACAATATCGGAAGAAATGAAAACAAGAGGATAGTATTTCTCCATCGCCTGGTTCGCCGTAGTCAAGCATAAAGAGAATGCCTTCCCAATTTCTACCCAAGTGAAGCAGAAATAAAAAAGCCCGCCCCCTGCTGCAAACGGGGCGGGCTTGGCATTTTTTCTGACTATTTGGCCCAGTGGGCCAGCCGGGGTAGCTGCTGAGAGAAGTATTCCCGGGCCTTTTCGGGAGGAAACTCCTGGTTGGACATGTGGTCCGCCAGAAAGTCCAGCAGCTCCTCCATACTGCTGTAGACAAAAGAGCCGTCCGTATAGCACCACTTGCAGTAGTCCTCGTTAAAGCTCCCGTCCGGCTCCCGGCTGATGCTGGCGTCGTCCAGGGGCATGCCGCAGCACTGGCAAACCAGCTGCCGGGGCGAGCCCAGCAGGGTGTTGATGGACACATCAAACAGCTGAGACAGCAGCTTCAGAGCCGCTATGTCCGGGGTGGTTTCCCCGTTCTCCCAGCGGCTGACCGCCTGGCGGGTGACAAACACCTTCTCAGCCAGCTGGCTTTGGGAGAGTCCCTGTCTTCCTCTCAATTCTGCAATTACGTCTTTGGTTTCCATTTGCGCGCGCTCCCTTCGGGTTTGGTGAATGGCTTTTTTCAGGTATTGACAATATCATACCGCATTTGCCCCCAAAAGAAAAGCAACGGTCTGTTGCCCCCCTCCAGGGCCTGCCGGCTACATAACAACCTCGTCCCGCCGGATGCTGCCCAGATATACCGGCCCGGGGGCGTTCAACACCTGGGCCACCCGGCCCCGGAGCTGAAGGGGCACCAGGGGCAGGGCTTCCGCCTCCTGGGGGGTGAACCAGGCGCTGCCGGTCTGCTGAAAGTCCGGCTCTGACTTTTCCCCCACCGGCCCGGGCAGTACCCTCACCAGAAAGATGTGCATGCACCGGTGGCAGTATTGGGGAAAACGCCGCCTCATGTCCTCGTTGGTGAAGATCTCCTCGCACAACGCCGCAAACCGCACCGGTTCTACCCTAAGCCCGGTCTCCTCCCGTACCTCCCGGACCACTGCCTCCTCCATAGTCTCATAGGGGTTCTGCCCGCCGCCGGGCAAATCGTAGTAGAGTTCTCCTGTACTGGTCAAATGGCTGTTCAGCAGCAGCTTGCCGTCCTTTAGTATCAGCGCCTTGGCTGAGTTTCGTATCATAAGCTCTCCTTCTCTCTGTCAATAGAATCGCAAGAGGGACCTCCCGGCGGCACACCCAAGCCTCAGGCCCTCTCCGCCATGGTCAGAATAAGTCTTCGGGTGTCTGCCCAGCCCAGGCAGGGATCGGTGATAGACTTGCCGTATACCCGCTCTCCCTCAATGGGCTGACAGCCCTCCTCCAAATAGCTCTCAATCATCACGCCCTTGATCAGGCGGCGGAGTTCCGGGCTGTAGCTCCGGCTGTGGAGCACCTCGCTGACAATGCGCACCTGCTCCTTATACTTTTTATCTGAATTGGAGTGGTTCACGTCTACAATCACGGCCGGGTTCTTTAGGTCCCGCTCTCCGTAAAGCTCTGAGAGGCGTTTCAGGTCCTCATAGTGGTAGTTGGGCACACAGGTGCCGTACTTGTCCACCCCGCCCCGAAGAATGGCGTGGGCCAGCGGGTTGCCTGCCGTAGTGGCGTCCCAGCCCCGGTAAAGGAAATTGTGGGAGCTCTGAGCCGCCTGAATGGAGTTGAGCATAACGGACAGGTCGCCGCTGGTGGGGTTCTTCATGCCCACGGGAATGTCCATGCCGCTGGCGGTGAGGCGGTGCTGCTGGTTCTCCACGGACCGGGCCCCCACTGCCTCATAGCACAGCACATCGTCCAGGTAGCTGCGGTTTTCGGGGTAGAGCATCTCGTCGGCAGCAGTAAGGCCGCACTCCTCCATCACCCGGATGTGCATCCGCCGGATGGCAATAATGCCCTCCAACAGGTCCGGGGCCTTGTCGGGAGAGGGCTGGTGGAGCATACCCTTATAGCCCTGGCCAGTGGTGCGGGGCTTGTTGGTGTACACCCGAGGGATGAGCACCAGCCGGTCCTTCACCGCCTCGTTGAGCTCTGCCAGGCGGTGGACATAGTCCAGCACTGCGTCCTCGTTGTCAGCAGAGCAGGGGCCGATGATGACAATGAACTGGTCCGACTTCCCCTCAAACACGGCCCGGATCTCCTGGTCCCGCCTGGTCTTCATGGCTTGAATGGCAGGAGAGAGGGGGTATTGGGCTTTTAGATCAGCGGGCAGGGGCAGCTGGCGGTTGAGCGTCATGGACATGGGTATCACCCTTTCGTTTGGTTTTTGTTCTCAGAGAAGATTATTCCCCGTTCTGAGGCGCAGGCGTGGCCCCCACATTGTCCATGCGGATGATGGTGTCCGCGCCGGTGACAGTGGGCAGCTGGCCGTTCCACTTCTGAATTTTGTAGTAGTCGATCAGGGGCTGGGTCAGGGAGGCGGCGATTTTTTCGTTGGCCACAGCCTCTTTCTCGCCGGCATAGGCAGCGGCTTCGGCCTCAATGCGGGCCACCTCTGCGGCGGCCTCCGCGTCAATCACCCGGCGGGAGGCTTCCGCCTCCTTTTCCATGGTCAGCTGGTCCTGCTCGATTTTGGCCCGCAGCTTCTCCTGCTCGGCCACCTGCTTGGCCTCAATGGCCTGCACATACACGTCGGAGAAGTCAAAGTCAATGATGTTGATGTCCGACACATAGATGCCGCTGTCGGAAAGCTTGTTGTTGAGCTCGTCCAGCAAAGCGGAGGAGATGATGTTCCGGTTGGTAATGCTCTGCTCGGCGGTGTACTGGGCCATAATAGACTTCATCACCTCGTTCACCGCAGGGGTCATCAGCACGCTCTCGTAGTTGGTGCCCACGTTTTTCACAATAGAATAGGACTTGGCAGTGTCCACCCGGTAGTTTACCGCCAGGTTGACATTGACGGTCTGCAGGTCTGAGCTGAAGGCCTCGGTGGAGACCTCCAGCTTGACAATGCGGTTGTCCATTTTCGTGACCCTCTGCCAGGGCAGCTTTACATGAAAGCCCTCCTGCAGCACATTCTCGCTGACTTTGCCGAAGGTGGATACCACCCCTGTATGCCCGGCGCTGACCACTGTGAAACAGGAGGAGGAAAAGGCCAGCACAGCCACAATGACAATAATAAGGGGGATGAACCTGGGAATGCCCCGCTTGACCACAGGCTCGCCGTCGGCGTTAATATAGTCGGGCTTCTTTTTAAAAAATGACATGGTTTTTGTTCCTTTCCTGAAATAAAATTCAGAGGTTGGCCGCTCAGGCGGTTTCTTTGTTTTCCAGCAGGCTCAGGCGCGTCCGAATGTCCTCAAGCTGCCGCTGCATCCACCGGGAGTCCCGTTCCAGGCCCACCCGGTGGGAGTGCTCGATCTCATAGCCCTCATACAGGGCGCTGACCCGGTTGCCCACAGCCAGCTCCATGTAGACCTTGACCTCGTGGATGGACTCCGCCAGCTTCTGGTCCTGCTGGGAGAATCTGGCGTCCATGGTCTCCATCACCTTGCGGAACTCTTCCAGCATATGCTCCTCGAACTGGTTCTGCCGGTCAGTCATACGCTGCTCAACGCCGTCGATTTTCTCGGTCATGCGCTGTTCAACATCATCAATCTTCTCGGTCATGCGCTGCTCGACACTGTCAATCTTCTCAGTCAACGCCGCGAAGCCGTTCAGCATGGCCTCTTTCATGCTCTCAAGCTGATTCATCATTTCCTGGTCTGTCATGAGAAGGAACCTCCTTGTGTTTTTATCATTGGCTTACATTTTTACAACAGGCAAGCCGGACTGTCAGCACACGCTCACCCGCCCGGTTCCGGCGTCCAGGGTGACCACCGCGCCGCCCTTGAGGATGCGGGTGGCATGTTCCGCGCCGGTGATGACAGGCTTATCCATGGCCAGGCCCGCAATGGCGGCGTGGCTGTTGGGGCCCGCTGCCTCGGTGATGATGCCCGAAGCCCGGCGCATATAGTCCACAACCGAGTTGTCTGTCTCCGGCACTACGATGATGTCCCCATCCCGGAAGCGCTCCTTCAGGTGCTCCAGATGCTTGCACACGCACAGCCGGGCCGAGACGGTCTTTTCGGTGACGCCCTGGCCGGTGAGCAGCACATGGCCCACCACATGGACCTTCATCATGTTGGTGGTGCCGGAGACTCCCAGAGGCATGCCGGCGGTGATCACCACAATGTCCCCGCTGTGCACCAGCCCTGCTTGCTGGGCGGCCTCTACCGCATGGTCGAACAGGGCGTCGGTGTCGCTCTCCTCGGCAATGAGCAGAGGCGTCACGCCCCAGGAGAGGTTCAGCTGGCGGCAGACGTTCTCCTCGGTAGTGCAGCCCACAATGGGGTAAAGAGGCCGGAATTTGCTGAGCTGCCGTGCTGTGACCCCAGACTTGGTAACTGTAATGATGGCCCGGGCTTCCAGGTCGTGGGCAGTGGTGCAGGTGGCGTGGGAGATGGCATTGGTCACGTCAAAGGCCACATCGCTGTTGTCCCGGGAGTTGAACCGGCGGACATAGTCAATGCTCTCCTCAGCCTTTTCGGCAATGTGGACCATGGTCTCCAAAGCCTCTACCGGGTACAGGCCTGCGGCGGTCTCGCCGGAGAGCATGATGCAGCTGGTGCCGTCGTAAATAGCGTTGGCGACATCCGTGGCCTCGGCCCGGGTGGGACGGGGGTTTTTCATCATGGAGTCCAGCATCTGGGTGGCGGTGACCACCTGCTTGCCCGCCAGGTACGACTTTTTAATCAGCTGCTTCTGAAGCACAGGCACGTCCTGGAAGGGAATCTCCACGCCCATGTCTCCCCGGGCCACCATAATGCCGTCAGCTACCCGGAGGATGTCGTCGATGTTGTTAACGCCCTCCATGTTCTCAATTTTCGCAATAATATTAACGGTCGTACACTGGTATTCCTTCAAAATCTGGCGGATTTCCAGAATGTCGGCAGCAGAGCGGGTAAAGGAGGCGGCGATGAAGTCAAACCCGTTCTCAATGCCAAAGATAATGTCAGCCCGGTCCCGCTCGCTGATAAAGGGCATGGAGAGCTTGGTGCCAGGCACATTGATGCCCTTATGGTTGGAAACCCGGCCCCCGTTGATAACCGTGCACACAATGTCTGTGTCAGACACCCGCTCGGCCTTCATCTCCACCAGGCCGTCGTCAATGAGCACCCGGGCGCCGGGCTTCAGGTCCCGGGGCAGGTCCTGGTAGCTGATGGAGACAGTCTGGTTGTCTCCGGGCACCTCCCGGGTGGTGAGGGTGAAGCTGTCCCCTGGATGGAGCTCAATGGGCCCTTCGGCAAAGCTTCCCACCCGAATCTCCGGGCCCTTGGTGTCCAGAATGGTGGCAATGGGCAGACCCAGCTCCTCCCGCAGGCGAATGACCGTGTCCAGCTTCTGCCGGGCGTCGGCATGGTCCAGATGGGAGAAATTGAACCGGGCGGCGTTCATCCCGCCCAGCATCAGCCGGCGCAGAACGCTCTCGTCTTCGGTGGCAGGGCCCAGGGTGCAGATAATCTTGGTCTTTCTTTTCATGGGGGACACTCCTTTGGGGTAAAAGTTTTGATATATATGCTTGGTACTGAAAACGCGGAGAAATGGTTCTGCTATTGCGGACGTTGGGAATAGGGCAGGCCGCGCCCATTGCGGACATTGGCCTTATTAAAATGTTCTGAGGATATTATAACACAAAGCTTGATGTCTTGCAACGCCGGAGAAGGGGCTGAAGCGGCGGGGACCGAGGCCCAAAAAGGGGAGCTTCTGGAAAAAGAGGAGATGCCGGAAAAGCGGCGGGAGACAATCTGACCGATTTATAGAAACCAGCTGCACGCCCATCGTGGGAAGGAGGGGAACAGGGGAAGGTTCACGGGGCCGCTCTCCAAAACAAGCCGGTACTTACTGGAAAAAGGAAGGACCGAAAGGCCAGCGATGTTTTCTGGCGCGGGGAGGGCTTAAGCAGCTTAACCCTACCAATGGGCCAATGACTCAGTCTGTAGAGGATACTCGCCTCCCTATGACTTCGGTTCTTTCCCGCCAGATGCCTGGCAGATGAAATTATGCCAGGACAGCAGCCAAGAGAGATTTTATTATGACATGCCAGATGAAGCCACCCAAGCAAAACAAAAAGGGATAGCAGCACTTACCGTGAAAGTATAAGTGTTGCTATCCCTGAAAGTGGAGCTATGAGAAAATCGACAGGCGGGTGTTATGGCAGCGTTTTCAGGCAGGGCAGGCCGGTGGGGAAGGGGCGCAAGGAGGCGGCTCTGATGAATAGCAGCCTGAAAACAGATCTTTTCAGTACAGAGCTGTTAAGCCCGCTGTTTATGTCCAGAATAGGTTTCTCCCCCATGACTGCCGCCTGTCAGATATGGTTCGCCACCTCAAAGGCGTCCCAGATGGCATACATGATGTTGGACACCGCTTTCGCGTCGCCCAGCAGATAAATCTCCGGCACATCAAACTCCAGCTCATGGTAGAGGGAGTTTTCTTCTTGGTAGCCCACAGCCAGAATCACGCTGTCGCAGGGAATCTGCCTCTCGCCCTGGCTGGTTTCAACAGTCGCAACCCCATCTGCAAAGCTCTTGACCTTCGCGCTGGTAATGGTCTCCACCCCGTGATAGGGCACCAGCCGTTCCAGCATGTCATGGTTGGCGTGGCAGAGGGGGCCGTTCACTGCCATCAGCTTGTCCAAAGCCTCTACAATGGTGACCTTTTTTCCCTGCTGGGCCAGCCAGAGGGCAGTCTCGCAGCCCACCAGCCCGCCGCCCACCACAACAGTGGACGGACCGCAGTCCTTCTCTCCCAGCAGCACCTGGGCCGCGGTATAGGTGTGTTCGTCGTCCCCCAGAGAGAAGAGCCTGGGCCGGGAGCCGGTGGCTACAATCACCGCGTCATAGCCGCCAGACAACACTTCCTCCCTGGTTGCCGCATGATTCAGAGTCACAGGCACCCCCAGTTGGTCCAGAGTGTGGGCATACCAGTTGGCCAGGGCAATGTCGTCTTCTTTAAACTCCGGCGCGCCGCCGGGAATCAGGTTGCCCCCCAGCCGGGCATTTTTCTCCATCAACTGGGGCTTATGCCCCCGGATAGCCAGCACCCGGGCAGCCTCACAGCCCGCCACGCCGCCGCCGATGACCAGCACCTTCTTGGGCCTGCACACCGGCTCATAGGCGGTGACCCGCTCCCGGGCGGCTTGGGGGTTCACCGCACAGTTGAGCATGGAATACTCCTGAATGCGGCCCATACAGCCCTCCTGGCAGGAGATACAGGGCCGCACGTCGGCATAGCGTCCGGCCCGGAGCTTGTTCACATAGTCCGGGTCGGCCAGCAGGGGGCGGCCCAGGCTGACAATATCGCAGACGTCCTCCTCTACAGCGGCCAGGGCCATGTCCGGGTTGTCCATACGGCCGGCGCAGAGCACCGGTACGTCCACAACCTCCTTCACCAGCTTGCAGTAGGGGCGGAACATGCCCTTCTCTATGTACATGGGCGGGTGGTTCCACCACCAGGCGTCATAGGTTCCTACATCCACGTCCAGAGCGTCGTAGCCGTAGGAGACCAGCAGCTTCGCCGCCTCCAGGCCTTCCTCGATGTCCCGGCCCTTCTCCTCGAACTCCTCTCCTGGCAGGGCGCCCTCCCGCCAGTCCTTGATCATGCTCTTGAGGCTGAACCGCAGGCTCACCGGGAAGTCCTCTCCGCAGCGGGACTTGATCTCTTCCACTACCTCTCGGGCAAAGCGCAGGCGGTTCTCCAAACTGCCGCCGTACTGGTCGGTGCGCAGGTTGAACATGGAGATGGCGAACTGGTCCAGCAGGTACCCCTCGTGGACCGCGTGGATTTCTACGCCGTCAAAGCCGCCCCGCTTGGCGTTATAAGCGCCGTCGCCAAAGGACCTGATAATGCTGTGGATTTCCTCCACAGTGAGAGGGCGGCAGGTCTTGTCCAGCCAGCGGTGGGGGATGGCAGAGGGAGCCACAGGCGGGAACTCCCCCAGGTTGGTAGGGATGGTCACCCGGCCAAAGCCGCCGGACATCATCAGGAAAATCTTGCTGCCATAGGCGTGGACCCGCTCGGTCATCTCCCGGCTGGTGCGGACAAAGTGCACTGGGTTATAGGTGGAGTTGGGCACATTTGGCATACTCTGGGTTTCCACCTGACAGTCGGAGAAGGTGACGCCGGTGATGATCAGCCCCGCGCCCCCCTGGGCCCGGCGGGTGTAGTAGTCGATGCCCCGCTGGTTCCAGCCGCCCTCAGAGTCTGCCAGGCCAAGAGGGCCCATAGGGGCCAGGGCAAAGCGGTTTTTGACGGTGACGGAGCCCAGCTTTATCGGGGTGAAAAGCTTTTGGTACTGCATATGTTTTCCTCCTTTATTTCATTTCGCCAAAGCATCTTTTGCAGAAAGCGTCCACGATGTCCAGCACCCCATCCGTCCAGAACTCCGGCCCGCCGTGGTCCGCGCCCTTGATCAGGTAGAAGTCCACCGGGTGGCCGGTCTTTTTCAGCTGCTCATAAACCACCTCGCTGCATTTGCAGTTGACGACCCTGTCCTTCGTGCCGTGGAACATGAGCACCGGGGGCATGGCGGTGTTCTCGTCGATGTTGCACTCAACAGACAGCTGCCGGGCAAGCTCAGGGTTCTCCAAGAGGTTTTTGCCGCCCATAACCATGCCCTCAGGGCTCTCTGGCAGGCAGTGGGCGATTTGGATGGGGTTGGAGTCCGGGGCCATTACCGAGGTGGAGCCGTAGTAGTTCACCACGCCGCAGGGTTCGGCGCTGACGCCGGGGAACAGGTTGTCAGGGGTATCGTCGTCGTGGAGCATCCCCGCCCACATGGATGTATGCCCGCCGGAGGAATCCCCGGCGATGATGATCTTCTCCGGGTCAACGCCATACTTGCCCGCGTTTTTGCGCAGGAAGCGGACCGCGTTGCGGGCGTCTTTGATCTGAGCAGGGAAGGGGGCAATGCCGGAGTGCCGGTACTCAACGATGGCGCACACATAGCCCCTGAGGGCCAACTTGGCCAAGTTAGCTACGTTACCGTACACATACTGGGGCATCCAGGCAGAGCCCTGGACGAACACATAGCAGGGCAGAGAGAAAGCCTGCTGCTCCTCAAAGGGCGAGTAGCTCCGGTTTCGGCAGGTGGGGGCCAGGATTTGCAGGTGCAGCGGCGTGCCGTCTATGCAGGCATACTCCACATCGTGAAGATAGCTGACGCCGGGCTCGTCGCCGGTGGTATCGATTACCGCCGCGCCCTCCGGCCTGCCCTCAAATTCGGGGATTTCCTCATAGGTCCAGTTTTTGACTTCCATAAAAGTGCCTCCTTATATAGAATTGATGTATGGCTTTCTGCAAGCAGTGTGCAAAAAACTGCCCGCTCGCTTGGCTTTCCCACTCTTTCTTTTGACAGGCAGGGCTTGTAAGCCTCCCGCCCAGGAGGTCCCTGCCCTGACCATCTTTCTGCTCTTGGGGCAGGGTTCAGGCTGTTTGCGGTGAATTGTGGCTGCCGCAGCGCGGTTCCACCCTGTTTTACAGACTGGCGGGCAGACAATGCTCTCAACCGTCTTTCCTCCTGGCCTGCGACCTTTTTGATAATTATAACAGAAAAGAAAGAGATGCGCCAGTGTTATGAGCCTTTTTGTCCAGCTTTTTTGCCACTCTGTATGATACGGGGTGGAATATGCCAAAGAAACTCAGCCAGCAAAAAGTATTATGTGCTGACCTGAAGCCTACAGAGAGACGCAATCGCTCTCAAGAGCTCATGCTCCACGACTCTGTAGTGGAATCTTTTTCGCTGGTTGGAAGGAAAAAACGATACAGAACAAAATACCGCTCTGAAAATCCATTCAGAGCGGCGGATAGGGATATGAACTTCTGCTTTCTTTTAGAAATCGTGCAGACTCGGGAGGGCATTTCCACTGTTTTTCGCGCCATTTCCCATTTTGCTGACATGCAGAATTTAGGCCGGCATGAAGAAAGTCGCGTTTGAGGCTCATCAGCGGGCGTTTGCTCATATCTCCAATTCAAGTCAGTTCCTGGGATATGGCTGAAACATGGCTGCATATCACTGTCGAGTAGCGGAGAAAACAAATCAACACATATCGTCAGGTAGGACTTTTCCTCAGATGTAGTCTCTGGCGCACGGGAGGCTTCCGATTGTTCAGGTTTTGCGCGGTACACGGAAAAGCAACTTCTGTGGCTTGAGGACGAGTACACCTCCCAGACGTTTGCATGATGCCATTCCTTGGTTTGTCGTGTCAAGAAAGGAGCGGCACTTTTGAAGTTGTCAAATCATGATGGCTCAGCGTTGAAATTCTCAGGCCAACGACGCAAACCAAAAACCGGAGTCGGTTCTCTCTATAGACAAAGAGTCAGAGCATGTGCTAATATGGTAGCACGGCAGCCACAAAGAAACGCATGAGAAAGCCGAGAGACCCTTGCCCGGACAGAGCCGGGAAGACTGCGCCTGCTCGCTTTATCTGATTAGTGCATTGCCAAAACGGTCGCAAAGAGAGAACACTGAGGAAGCGGGTTGGCAAGCGGCGTTCAGATCGAGATGGAGGCGGCAGGTGCTTGAGGGACTGGCGGAATGTGTGTGCTTGGACAGCGCGGCCCTATAGGTGCGCTCGGAGAAGGCAGGACCGTTGAAGCAGTTGGAGTGCACCCCATTAGACATCCCAGAGCCAGGTGCGCCACTGTGTCTGACCGGGAGAGCGGGAGAGATGGTTTTCGCTGCCATTCGTGTTTGTGATGCCGTTGGGAGAATATTCTCCCGCAAAATTATGTGAAGGAGGCACCAAAATGTCCATTTATGAAATCCAGCCCCGAGAGAGCTTTGGCTTTTCCCCAGAGAACCCCGCAGGTATCCATGCCGGAGGAAGCAGAGGTAGAGACTGTGAGAAGCTGCGCCCCTGCATCCAGCTTCAACCAGGAGAGGCTGTGACACTGTGTGAGGTGGATGGACCGGGGATGATTACCCACATGTGGTTCACCGGGTATGTGGGCCACTCGTTTGTCCTGCGGATTTACTGGGAGGGGAGCGAGCAGCCGTCAGTGGAAGCGCCCATCTCCGCCTTTTTCGGCTGCGCCTATGACGAAAATTTCAAGGACCGGGACGGCCGGTATCCCGTGCTGAATTCCGCGCCGATCCTTGTGGCGCCGGGCCGGGGCTATAACTGCTACTGGGAGATGCCGTTTCGGAGGAGTTGCCGGGTGACGATGGAAAACCGCGGCGCCGAGCCCCAGACGCTCTACTACATGATTGAGGGCTGGCGGGGAGAGGTCTCTCCCACTGCGGGCTATTTCCACGCCGTTTACCGTCAGGAGCACCCTGTGGAAAAGGGCCGGGCCTACACAGTGGTGGAGGGCATACAGGGCAGGGGGCGGTTTGCAGGGCTGTGCTTTGCCGCGGGAATGAACGGCCACAACACCTGCTGGGTAGAGGGGGAGCCCAAAATGTATCTTGACGGCGGTGCATACCCCACCATCAACTATACCGGTACAGAGGACTATTTCTGCGGGTCCTATGGCTTTGGCAATGATATTCTTCTGAAGCAGTACCAGACCTTCAGCGGCCTGTATGCGGGGCTGTACGCGATTACCGGCAACGACAGCAGCGAAATGTATAACGGCCAGCAGCGGTTTCTGCTGTACCGCTTTCATTTAAAGGACCCAGTGTATTTCAGCCGGTCCTTCCGTATGACAATGGACAACCTGGGCTGGACAGGGCCGCGGTATGACGACTACACCTCAGTGGCCTATTGGTACCAGGACCGCCCTGCCCCGCTGCCCTGTGAGCTGCCAACTGACAGAGAGCTGGTCATGCGCTGAGGCCTTCCGCGCAGTCCGGCGCTCTGACAGGGCGGCTATTTGCCGGTGATACTTTTGACCGAGCCCCGCGTCAGCAGTTGGGGACAGATCTGCCTGTGCCTGGGCTGGGTGTACTGGCCGCTGCCCATGCCCACAATCTGGTCTACGGCTTCCTCCACCACCTCATCCATAGGGTGGGCGACTACGGTGATTCCCAGGGCCTCGGCCCAAATGGTATCGTCGTACACCAAAAAGCTGATGTCCTCGGGAATCCGCAGGTTCAGCCGGGTAATTGCCGCATAGGCCTTTAGGCTGGACATCTCTGCCACTGCCATAACAGCCGTGGGGCGGTATTCTCCTATAAGCTGCTCTACCCGGTCAAGCTCCACATGCATCTGCATAATGTCGAGAGGAATCTCCGGTTTGTCGATGCCCGCTTTGATAAAGGCCTGCCGGCAGCCCTGCATGCGTGTGCGGTCATCGATGGCGAACAGAATGCGCCGGTGGCCCTGCTCCAGCAGATAGCTGACCGCGTTTTCAGTGGCCGCAGCATCCGCATAGGAGATGGAGCTGACCTCGTCATAAAGCCGGGCATGAAGCTGAAGAAACCTTGTGTGGCCTGCAGACTGGATCAGCTGGGCGAACTGGGGACTATACTGGGTGAGGATGGGGGAAAGGACAATGCACTCCACCTGATAGGAGAGAAAAAGCCGGGCAGCTTCCAGCGCCTCGCGGTTATACTTGGTGTCGGGTGCCATAATGGTGGAATAGCCGTAACGGCTTTGCAGGGCCTCGCTGATTCTGGAAATGGCCCGGATATAGAAAGGGTTGCATGGGTCAGGGTCCAGAAAGGCCACGGTGTGGCTGTTTTGCTTTTTCAATATGCTGGCCGCGGCGCTGGGCGTATAGTTCAGCTGGCGGGCCACCGCCAATACTCGCTCCCGTGTGGCCTCTGTGACAACCTTTTCGCCGCGGAATACCCGGGACACGGTGGCGGGAGATACGCCGGCAAGCCTTGCTACATCTTTGCTGGTAAACATGGAAATCATTCCTTTGGTTGAAATATACTGGCAGCGCGTGGCGCTTGCTATCAATGCTGAAAGGCTGGTGATTCTTTCATTATGGTGAAAAGCGGTTTGCAGGGCCTGGGTAGCCGCAGGGGGCTGGTTATGTGTGCTGGGCATATTGTAACATAAGTGGCGGGTTTTTGCAAAAGAAGCTTCCACATGCGTAGTGCGAGGAGCGCGGGGGGCTTTTACACCTTTTTCAGTAAAGATGACGGGAAAATTCAAAAAATGTCTTGACAAACCTCGGCAGAAGTGATAGACTACTGATTAAAAGAGAGGATGACAACGTAATCAAAGAAAAATATTTGTTGATTACGCTTGGGCTCGGGCACGGCGCAGGTAAGCCATTTTGAGATATACATAGCAGGCTTTTCATTTGGCAGCGCAGTGCCTCTTTATTTTACCGCAAATTTGACAACGTTGTCAATATACGGGCAGAAGCTGTTTTTGACCAAAGGATGCGATACACAATGATTCAAACAGGAGGGCCCCATATGGAACTGTTCTACAATCCGCAAAACGCTGTTGTGGGTGATGTAATCCCATTTTACGACAACGGCCAGTTCAAACCCTTTTACCTCAGGGGAAGCCGGGGATATTTTGGTGACGACGCTTTTTCAGGCTGGACCATGCTGACGACCAACGATCATCTCCACTTTACCGAAGCCGCCACAGGGATTCAGGGCGGCACCGGCTCGGTGGTGTTGGTGGACGGAACCTACCACCTGTTCTACTGCACCTTCAAGCAGAACCCCAAGCGGGAAACCATCCGCCACGCGGTCAGCAAGGACCTGAAGGTCTGGGAGACCCTGGAAGCGGACAGCTTTACTGCTGACGGAGAGATTTATCAGCTGACAGACTGGCGGGACCCCTTTGTATTCTGGAATCAGGAGGCGGGAGAGTGGTGGATGCTGGTTGCCGCTAAGGAGCAGGGCGGCTCCACCGCCCGGCAGGGGTGCACAGGGCTGTGTGTGTCTCAGGACCTGCACACCTGGGAGCAGAGGCCGCCGTTTTATGCCCCGCACATGCACACAAGCGCCCACGAGTGTCCTGACCTGTTCAAAATGGGGGACTGGTATTACCTGATCTACTCTCAGTATACAGACCGCTTTCAAACCTACTACCGCATGAGCAAAAGCATAAACGGCCCGTGGCTGGCGCCGGCAAGGGACAGCTTTGACACCAGGTGCTTTTACGCCGCCAAGTCCGGCACAGACGGCAAACGCCGCTATCTCTACGGCTGGAACCCAACGCGGCACCATAACCAATGGGGCTTCAACGCCCCGGTGCACACTGGCTACGACTACAATTCCTTTGACTGGGGCGGGGCCTTGATTGTACACGAGCTGGTGCAGAACCCTGACGGCGCCCTGGCGGTGCGGGCGCCGGAATCAGTGGACCGGGCCTTGCAGACTCACAACGCCACCCCCATGCAGCCCATGAACGGCCCCTGGGAGACAGGGGTTGACTGGGCGGTAACAGACAATCCCAGCGGCTATAGCAGTCTGCTGCTGAAAAACCAGGTGCCGGGCCTGTGCAAGCTGGAGGCAGAGCTTCTCTTCTCTGAGACAGTCAGGGAGATCGGGGTGGCGCTGCAGGTGGACCAGCAGTTCTGTACAGGCTATTACCTGAGCCTGATGCCCCACAAAAACCGGCTGGAATTCAAATCCGGGCTGCGCATGTATGAGGAGGGCGGTTGGACGTTCCCCTATGATGTGGAGCTGGAGCGGCCCATTGTGTTGGAGCCGGGCAAGCCCCATAGGCTGAAAATCTTTGTGCAGGACAGCATTCTGCTGGCATATCTGGACGGCCAGGTGGCGTTGAGCGCCAGAATGTTTGACTACAGCCGCCAGTTCATTGGGCTGTATGCCTCAGACGGCCGGGCGGAGTTCCGGAACCTCAGGCTGTGGACATAAGCCCGGAACTGTACAAGGGGGCCTGAGGCTTGTGCTGAGGTCTGATTGCGTGGCGGATATTTTATTGTTCGATGATATCAATAAATTTGATAGATAGGCTGAATGATATAAGGAGGACAGAGACATGGAATTATTCTACCGCCCCGGAAAAGCGGTGCTGGGGGATGTGATTCCCTTTTATGACGAGGGCAAATTCAAGCCCTTCTTTCTCAAGCAGGCCCGCGGCCAGAAGGGCCCTGGCGACAGGACCGGCTGGTTTATGCTGACCACGGAGGACCATCTGCATTTTACTGAGCACGACACCGGCCTTACCGGAGGGACAGGGTCTGTCATCAAGGTGGACGGCTTGTATCATCTGTTCTACTGCACATTTGTGGAGAATCCCCGGGAGCAGTTCATCCGCCACGCCACAAGCGTTGACCTGGACCAGTGGCGCACCCTGGAGGAGGTCCTCCCCGCAGACGGGACAATCTACGACCCTGCCGAGTGGCGGGACCCCTTCGTGTTCTGGAACCAGGAGGCGGGAGAGTGGTGGATGCTTATTGCCACTGCTAAAGTGGGCAGAACAGAACGGCGGGCCTGTGTGGGCCTGTGCGCCTCCAAGGACCTGCACCATTGGGAGTACCGGGAGCCCTTCTATGCGCCGATGGCCGCAGCAGGCGCTTGCGAGTGCCCGGATCTGTTTAAAATGGGGGATTGGTACTACCTGGTATACTCCAATTATGGCGACCGCTTTCAGACCATGTACCGCATGAGCAAAGCCTTGCACGGCCCGTGGACAGCCCCTGTGAAGGACGACGCCTTTGACTCCTGCGCCTACTACGCTGCCAAAACAGGCGCCGACGGCGTGAACCGTTATATATATGGATGGAACCCCACAAAGGAGCTGCCAAAGAAGACCTTCAATCCTGGCAACCGGATCAGTCAGGACTGCTGCGCATGGGACTGGGGCGGCAATCTGGTGGTACATAAGGTGCTGCAAAACGAGGATGGCACCCTGCGGGTAGTGCCGGAGGAGCATGTGGACGCTGCCCTGCGTACGGTGACCGTGCCAGTGGCAGAGCCGGTAGTTGGCCAGTGCCGGACAGAGGACGGCGTGGTGACGATTGCCGCCCAGGAGGGCTTTGCCGGGGCACTGCTGGACCAGGTGCCGGCTGTGTGCAAGCTGGAGGCAGACGTGGAGTTTACCCCAGGAACCCGGCGGTTCGGGGTGGCGCTGCAGGTGGACGAACGCTTTGACACAGGATATTACCTGTACCTGGAGCCTGCCCGGGAGCGGATGGAGTATGTGTCCGGCATCCGCTTTTGGGGGGAGGACGGCGAGGGCGGCAAGATGTTCCCTTATGCAGTGGAGATGGAACGCCCCATTCACTTGGAACCGGGGGTGAAGTACCGGCTTAAGGTGTTTGTGGACCACACCGTGCTGGTGGTGTACCTGGGGGACCAGATTGCCATGAACGCCCGCATGTACGACTATAAAAACCGCAGGTTTGGCCTGTTTGCCATCGACGGGCAGGCGAATTTCAGTAAGCTGGCGCTCTGCACAGAATAGAAAAGGGCGATTTCAGGCCCAGGATACGGAGCAGGCGCCTGACTTGCTCTATATCCCATTGTGAAACCGAAAGGACTGATCTGCAATGGAAAGCGGGAAACAACGAAAATGGACGCTGGGTAAGGTTCTGCGCAGCTGGCAGCTGTATGTTCTGCTGCTGCCTGCCCTGGTGTGGATGCTGCTGTTTGCATACTATCCCATGTATGGACTGCTGATAGCCTTCAAGGACTTTAAGGGCAAAATGGGAATTATGGGCAGCCCCTGGGCTGATCCGATTTTCAAGCATTTTGAGGCCTTCTTCAGCACCAGCATTGCGGTAAACGCCATCTGGAACACCGTGTCCATCAGCCTGCTGACCTTGGTGGTGGGGTTCCCGGTGCCGGTTGTCTTTGCGCTGCTGCTCAATCAAATCCAGAATTCCAGGATACGCAGAAGCGTTCAGACCATCTCCTATGCGCCTTACTTTCTCTCCACAGTGGTCATTGTCAGCATTATCTCCATGCTGTTCTCCGCCAATGGCCTGGTAAACGGCCTGATTACCGCCACGGGGTCAAAGGAGATTTTCTTTACCAGCCTGCCAGAGTGGTTCCGCCCCTTGTACATCGGGTCCTCCGTGTGGCAGACAATGGGCTTTAACGCCATCATCTATATTGCGGCTTTGGTGGGAATCAGCCCGGAGTACTATGAGGCGGCTATTGTAGACGGCGCCACCCGCTTTCAACGGATTATGCGGATTGACCTGCCGCTTATTATGCCAACGGTTATCCTTATGCTCATCCTCAATGTGGGTAACATTATGAACGTGGGGTATGAAAAGGCGTTTCTGATGCAAAACAGCATGAACACAACCGTAAGCGAGCTGATCTCCACCTATGTGTACAAGGTGGGACTACAGCAGGCCCAGTACAGCTTTGCCACAGCAGTGGGGCTGTTTAACTCGGTTGTCAATTTCATTCTGCTTTTGATCGTGAACCTTGTCTCAAAACGGTTCAGCGACATCAGTAT
Source organism: Acutalibacter sp. (assembly GCF_056800975.1). NCBI lineage: Bacteria > Bacillati > Bacillota > Clostridia > Eubacteriales > Acutalibacteraceae > Acutalibacter > Acutalibacter sp. The sequence continues at coordinate 3,849 of NZ_JBQISV010000014.1, read as the reverse complement.
ATTCTAAGGCGGGGAGGACGCAAGCATGAAAAGTATCGCGAAAAAGGGCGGGCCTGCCCGTCAGAGTGCCGGAGACCGCACCTTTACGATTGTCAACTGCATGATTATGACACTGGTCACCCTTGTGATCGTCTACCCCCTGTGGTATGTGCTGGTCGCCTCGCTGACCGACCCAGTGATCGTCAACTCCGGCAAGCTGCTGCTCTACCCGGAATCCTTTTACACACAGGGCTACGCCCGTGCCTTTTCCTATGCCCCCCTGTGGACCGGATACCGGAACACCCTGGTCTATACCGTAACAGGAAGCGCCATTGCCCTAATATGCACCATCCCCGCAGGCTATGCCCTTTCCCGGATGGACCTGCCTGGCCGCAGGGGAATCATGTTCCTGTTTACCTTCACCATGTTCTTCAACGGCGGCATTATCCCGCTGTACCTGGTAGTACAGAATTTGCATATCTATGATTCCATCTGGGCCGTGGTGCTGCCGGTGGCGGTGTCTGCCTACAACCTGATTGTGTGCCGCTCGTTTTTCGAGTCCGGCATCCCTGTGGAAATGCTGGAGGCCGCGAAAATAGACGGCTGCGATGACTTTACCTTTTTCTTTCGGTTCGTCATTCCCCTGTCCTCTACCATCATTGCGGTAATGTGCCTGTTTTACGCCACTTCGCTGTGGAATATGTTCTTTAACCCGCTGATGTTCCTTTCTGGCAAGGAAAAGATGCCTTTACAGGTTGTGCTCCGCGACCTGGTGCTCACCAACCAGGCCACCACCATTACCAGCAGCGCCGAGGAGATTGCCATGCGGCAGAAGCTGGCGGAGCAGCTGAAATACTGCATCGTTGTGCTGGCCGCAGCGCCGCTGCTCATTGTGTATCCGTTCCTGCAAAAATATTTTGCACAGGGCGTTATGCTGGGCGCGGTAAAGGGCTAGCATGAGGATAAATGCAAGAAGAAACCACCAGAGAAAAATTTAAAGGAGGAAACAAAAATGACCAAACGAATTCTGGCGCTGCTTTTGGCCCTGGCCCTGTCCCTGCCCCTGGCAGCCTGCGGAGGGGGCAGCAGCCCGGCAAGCAGCGGCACGGACGCCAGCGCCGCAGACAGCAGTACGGCAGGTGAAGGCTCTGCGCCAGAGACAGGCAGCGCCAGCCAGTACCCCGGCCTTACTGACCAGGAGCAGGAGGCAGTGGATGCAGGCCTGCTGAGGCTGGATGGCTCTGTCCCCATTATTACCGACCCTGACGCGTTTGAGGACAAGTACGGCAAAATAACCATGTTCGTGCACTACACCGGAGGCCGTACCCGGGGTGTGGAGGAGCTGGAAATTATCAAGCAGCTGGAAGACCTGACCGGCATCCGCTTTGAGTGGGACGACGTGCCCCTGGACGGTGTTGCAGAAAAGATCAATTTGATGCTCTCCTCTGGCTCTGACCTACCTGACGCATTCTGGAATTTCCAGGACGGCCTTTCTGGGACCTTTGCTGTGCAGTATGCGGACCAGGAGGTGTTTATGCCTACTGAGGATATGATTGAGAATTATATGCCCAAGTACAAGGAGCTGCTGGACAGCAAGCCGGAGTATCGGGTGGAGTGCACTGCGCCGGACGGGCATATTTATGGCTTCCCCTATGTGGAGGAGATGTTTGGCCTGGTGCTGACCCCTGGCCCGTTTGTAATCAATCAGGATTGGCTGAAGAAGGTGAACAAGGAGATGCCCACCACAGTCGACGAGTGGGTGGATTGCCTGAAGGCCTTCCGGGACGGGGGCGATTTGAACGGCAACGGCAAGGCGGATGAGGTGCCCCTTGCAACACAGTTCGGCCAGCACGACACCTTTGGCTCCAACGATATTTTCTATCGCTTTACCGGCTGCTTTGGCCAGGCGGACTCCTACTGCGAGGGCAACCGCTATGCCGACCACCTGGCTTTGGACGACAACGGCAAGGTGACCTTCACTGCTTTGGACGAGGCGTTCCGCAGGACAGCTGAGTTTTTCCATATGCTCTATGAGGAGGATTTGATTTGGAACGGCTCCTTTGAGGCAGATTCCAGCCTGTATTTTGAGAGCTCCCTGCTGAAGGAGGACGTGGCGGTAGTGGGAAGCTACAGCACCTGGGGCGGTGAACTCTCCATCAATAATATTGACGTGCGGGGCCAGTATGCCCCCATCCCGCGTCTGGAAGGGGAGAAGGGCAAAAGCGGCTTCCGCCTGAACTACTCTGAGCTGCAGGATACATCCAACACGGCAATTACCACCACCTGCCAATTCCCCCATGCCATTGCCGTGATGCTGGAAGTGATTGCAAAGGACCCCAAGCTGACCGTGACCTGCAACTGGGGTACTGCCGGCGCTGTATTTATTGAGGAGGAAAACGGCTACCTGACCAAGCCTAAGGACGAGAACGGCAACCATATTCCCCAGGGCGAGTTTGCCGATGGCCTGAATTCGCCTCGTGAGAACACCACGCCCTGCCGCGGCTCCTTCATTATTAAGGACGCCTACTTTGACACCGTTGTGGATTATGATGTGCCTTCTCTGCTGGGCGGCCAGAAGGTCAATGGCAAGGACGAGATCTTAGAGGAATTTTCCGATCATGTGATTCCCAAGGTTCTTACTACAGTGGAAGAAGCCTCCCGCCTGTCCCAGATCCAGCCCACGATCTCTGATATTGTGGACCGCTATGTTGTGGACTGGACCCTGAATGGCGTGACGGATGAATCCTGGGAGAGCTACAAGAATGAGCTCAAGGGGGCTGGCGTAGAGGATCTGGTATCCCTGTGGCAGACCGCCGTGGACCGTGCAAAGGGTAATTCCTGAGAGCGGGTTATTTCAAGATGAACGGATAAGAGACCGGGGCAGATATACATTCTGCCCCGGCTCTTTCTCTGCTAGTGTCTGTGCTGTTCCAGAAGGATTGAAAAAGGATGGACTTTTTATGCGGCAGGAATACCATGGGCCAAGAGGATGAGTCTGCCGGATACACTAGCATTACTGGCATCACAGACTCAACCGATCCTTAAGATTTTTTCAAGAAATATTCTGTATAGAAAAAATGTTTTCTATAAAATTATTGTTGACATCCTTAGCAAATTGTGGTAATGTATAGACATAAGCAAACGAATTCACTGTATAAACGTATCAATCTATTAGTTGATACAGATATATATGGTTTATACCTATTTGCCGATCTCTATCAGGCCTCTTGCATTCAACGGCCGAGAATGCTGAAAGCGCCTGTTCTGAGATAAAATAAACTTGCAGAAAGAGGGATGTTTAATGACAAAGACAAAAAGAGTTCTGGCGTTTGTTTTGGTTCTGATGCTGACAGTAGCCATTTTCGCTCTTCCGGCGATGGCCGCTTCAGTGACTTGTCCAAATTGTCACAAAAGTGCGCCCCTTCCTAATTCTGGCTGGACAACCTATGACACGACCTCCTGCGGACACAGTCCTACCGGAAGACATTATCACCAGCGCTATTCCGGGAATGTTATATGCTCCTGTGGTCGAGTGTTCTATGGAACTGGGACTAGAACCTGGTGCACAGCACTTGGTGAAGTTTAACTGATTCCAGTCCCTTTGCGAAGAGAAAGAGCTGAAAGGATTTTCTTTCAGCTCTTTCTCTTCCAATTCAGTTGATATAGTCAAGCCTGAAAAACGCCAGATGAATTTTAATGGTTTTGTTGACATCGGCTGCTTATTTGTGATATTATTTTGTTAAACATACACCACCCTATGGATTTGTGCGGAAAACCACATAGAAAGGTCGGCAAGCCATGAAAAGCAAGGGAGCCCTATGGACAGCCATTCTATGTCTTGCGTTTATTCTTCTTATGGGCAGCTGCGGA
>NZ_JBQISV010000013.1:0-37413 GCF_056800975.1 Acutalibacter sp. | reverse complement strand
GCTCCGCCAGAATGCCGCCGTATTCCATTTTGACCCCTCCTCACTGCTCTGTCCCTGTAAAATGGAAGGAATATCTTTTCACCCGCCGGAAAGCCAGAATGTACACCGTCAGGCTGGCCACCGCTCCCACGATCTTCCCCGGGGACGCACACAGATTCACGTCCCGCAAAACAGGCTCCTTGCCAAAGGATTTCTCTACATGCTCCGCCAGAATGCCGCCGTATTCCATTTTGACCCCTCCTCACTGCTCTGTCCCTGTAAAATGGAAGGAATATCTTTTCACCCGCCGGAAGGCCAGAATGTACACCGTCAGGCTGGCCGCCAGAAAGAACAGATAGGAGTGCTCTAACCGGGGCAGATTGTCATAGCCGAAATTGTGCATATAGTAGGTGGCGTGGTTCAGGGGCGACAGCCAGCCAAAAAGAATGTTGGCGACCCGCTCCTGCTGGGAGCTGAGGCCCAGCCACCTGCTGATGACCTGGGGGGTGAGAAAAAAGCCGAAGCCGCTGAACACCGCCCCTGCCGCCATACCCATCCGGCTCTTCCCCAGGTTGAAAAAGAAGATCAACGCCGAGAGCGTCAGAGAATACCCCAGGGTCAGCCCAAAAATATGCAGGGCGCAGGGGTAGGGAAAGGTCAGCTCCAGCACCTTGACAAAGGCGGGCACGGCAATCTCCGCCCCAATGGCCGAGTAGCCCAGAATGGCGGCCGTGTCGCTCCACATATTTCCGGGGTAGGCCTGGGCCCCGGCCAGCGCGCAGGTGGCGGCCAGCACAAAGCCCACAAACAGCGTGGTCGCCAGCGCCAGATAGAGCAGCTGCCCCGCCATCCAGCACAGGCGGGTGGTGCGCGCCAGAAACAGGGGGACCTCATTGTCCAGGTTGGGCAGGTCGGCAAACAGCAGCAAAAGACACAGCGAGATGAGCAGAATCGAGTTGGCGTCCCCAAAGGTCCAGATAAAGGGCTCGAACAGCTGCAGCGTGACGCCCTGAGACTTGGCAAAGTCCGCCACCTTAGAGGACAGGAGAAAGCAGGCCACAAAGCCCAGGGCAAAGGCCAGCCACACCTGGGGGCTCCGCTGCCAGCGGCCAAAGGCCGCCATTGCCGTCATGCGGACCTGCCGCAGTTTTCTTCCTCTACACATGTTCCAGCCTCCTTCTCAAAATCTCGCTGTGAACCAGCCCCAGCGCCCCAATCATCCCCGCCAGCATCAGGGCTGTTCCCCTGCTGCCCAGCACCCAGCTGTGCCGGGGGGCCAGCCACTCGTTGGGGTACAGGCAGTACAGCTGGGGCCAATAACGCTCCCAGAGAATCACCAGGAAATAGCAGAGCACAAAGGCTCCCCCATAGGCCAGGTATTTGCTGTTGGAGGCCGCGGCCAGCGCTGCCGCTGCCGAGGCCCACAGCATGGCGGTTAAAAACAGCAGGCCCAGGTCGCACACCGGCTCTTCGGCCTGCGTCAGCAGCCCATAGAGCCACGCGGCCAGCGCCTCGGCCCCGCCGCCGGAGACGCCGCAGGCCAGAAACCGCCCCCAGATATATCCCCCCAGGGAGCCCCGGGGCAGGGCCAGTCTGGCAAAGCCGGATTTATATTCCTCCAGCCAGCTGCCGGCAAAGGGCAGGGCGCATACCAGGGGGACGGTCAACTGGTACAGGGTGGAGCCCGGCCCTTGGGAGAGCAGGGCCCCCACCTGAACGGCCACAGCCAGCGCAAAGCGCAGGGAGAACACCGCCCGGCGCAGATTGGTCTCGAAATGGTTCATGCCATCACCCAAACAAAAAACGATGTTACACTCATTTGACTATGAGTGTAACACCGTTTGACGCAGCAAGTATTCAAAAAAACATCATCAAATTGTAAATTGTGGGGGCGTTGGGAAAAATAATATTATTTTTATTCTCTTTTTGTGTCGGCCTCTCTTGACAGAAGCACCGGCTGACTGCTGCCTCCAAGCCCGCCGCCAGCAAGCCGGACGCTGGAAAGAATAATATTTTTTTGGCCTCTCTTGACAGAAGTATCAGCAGACTGCTTCCTCTGAATTTACAGCTCTATAACCGTTCGCTGGTCTCCCTTTGGTCGACCTCGCTAGGTAGTACGGCGGCGCAGCCTCACCCCGTTCCAAACTGAGATTTGGGAGCGAACTCGTGCCTCGCGCCTTTGCTTTCTGCGCCGCCTAAGTTCAAGGTCAAGGTCGTGGGGCTCTGCCCCACACCCTGCAACCTTTGAAAAGGTTGACGAAACTTTTAATTCGCGCTCCTCTGTTCTGCTTCGCTTTGGGTTTTTGGCCCGCGTTTTAGCTTATGATGGCTTTTGTGCCTGCTCCTGTCTGGGTCTCAAACCGCAGGCTCATGCCGTGCCGGCGCAGAATCACCGCCGTCAACGCCAGCCCCAGCCCTGCCCCGCCGCTTTTCCTGCTTCGGGACTTGTCTACCATATAAAACGGCTCCGTAAGCCTGTCCAGCTCCTCCTCCGGAATACCCTCCCCCTGGTCCTCCACCACCATGGCCCCCTCCCGGGTATACAGCCGCACAACGCCCCCAGCCGGGCTGGCCTTCAGGGCGTTGTCTACCAGGTTCACCAGCGCGTCGGTCAGCAGGTCACGGTCTCCCTCTACCCTGTCATCACAGGGGGCCAGCTCTATGGCCACACCCTTGGCCTGGGCCGCCGGACGGCAGGCCTCCGCCGCCCCGGCCAGCAGCTCCTCCGCCGGCAGGAGGCTGTGGTCCAGCTCTGTCTGCCGGTCCAGCTCCAACAGGCGCAGCAGCTTTTTCGAGAGCCGGTCCAGCCGCGCGCTCTCCTGACAGATATACCCCAGGGCCGCCTCCCGGTCCTCCTCCGAGAGCCTGGCCCGGCGCAGGGTCTGGGCGTAGCCGGAGATAGCGGTAAGGGGGGTTTTCAGCTCATGGGTAAGGCTGCCCATGAACAGGGTCTTTTTCTCCTCACTGTCCTCCACCCGCCGGATATGCTCCTCCACTGCCCGGGCCATCCGGTTAAAGTCCCGGCCCAGCCTGCCGATTTCGTCGGCCCTGTCCTCAGGCGCCCGGCGGTCGTAGGCTCCGGCGGCAATGGCGTTGGCCCCTTCCGACAGAGCCTGCAGAGGAGCCAGAGACCGGCGCAGGCTGACATACGCCGCCAGCCCCGCCCCCAGGGCCAATGCCAGGGTGACGCCCCCAATCTGCGCCGCCAGCCGGTACAAGGTCAGGTAGACGTCCGTAATGTCCACAATATGCAGAAGCGTCATCTCATTGGGCATCCCCTTCCAGGAGATCACCAGCCGCCGGCCCTCGTAGAGAGAGACCTTGTCAAAGCTCTGCCCCTCCGCCAGCAGCGCAGCCGGGTCCAGAACCGTCTGATTATAGATAGGGACGCCATGCTCGTCAAAGAGGATGCTGTAGTCGTCGTTCTGCCTTTTCAGGTAGTAAGCGCCCTGGCCCCCAGTGGCCTGCTTGCCCAGCATTTCGCAGTATTCCTCAAAGTCCAGAAACACCTCCTCGCACTCCTGCCGGGCAGCGGCAACGGCCTGGTCCAGCATAATCCTGCGGTACTGCTGAAAGCTCAGCCCCCCGCCCAGCAGGGTGGCCAGCAAAACCACGCCTCCGGCAATCAGGGCCAAACGGGTGCGCAGCTTCATGGCTCCTCCAATCGATACCCCAGCTTGGGGACGGTTCTGATGGCCTCGTGCAGGCCCAGCTTTTTCCGCAGCTGTCCAATGTGCACATCCACAGTGCGGGTCTCTCCCAGATACCCTGTCCCCCACACCAGACCGATCAGGTCCTCCCGGGAGACGGCCATATTCTTATGCTTGGCCAGCGCCACCAGCAGGTCGAACTCCATGGGCTTCAGGGGGACCTCCTGCCCTGCCTTGCGCACCCGGTGCTCCTCCAGGCTGATTTCCAGGTCCAGCACCCGCAGCGTCCTCTCCTCCCCCTGGCGGCGGGCCAGCACCTTGTCCATGCGCACCAGCAGCTCCAGCACCTCAAAGGGCTTGACCATATAGTCCTCCGCCCCGCCGGTAAGGCCTGTGAGCTTGGAATTCAAATCGTCCCGGGCCGTGAGAAAAATGACCGGAACGCCGTAGGGCTCCAGGCTTTTCAGCAGGGCAAAGCCGTCCCGGCCAGGGAGCATCACATCCAGCACCGCCAGGTCAAAGGCATGGTCCCCGGCAAGGCTCCTCTCCGCTTCCAGGCCGTCGCCAAACACCACGGCCTCCATACCCGCCACCCGCAGGTTCATGGCAATCAGGCTGGCAATGGCCTCGTCGTCTTCCACAATCAGAATGCGCTTGGACATGGCTGTTCTTCCTTTCCGGGTAGATTTTGGACCGGCTTTATTGACAATATGGCATAGGAATCTGCCGCGGCATGGGGAGGGGGCCCGCGGCAATTTTCCTGCCGGCTGCTTCCTGGGTAATAACGGGGAGGGCCTTTTCGCGAGCCGCCCCTTTCACAGGCTGTCAAGGCTTTTGGTCAATAGGGGAGTGTCCCAACCGCAGAGATAATCATCTGTGTTCCCCCCGCCCGTAGGGCGGGGGGAACACGAAAAGCTCTCCGAAACGGACACTCCCGGTCAATAGCCCTGCCTGCCGTCGATAATGCTGCCGTCAATGGCGTTGACAGCCAGCAGCACGCCGGTCTGTGTGTCGCTGTAGCTTTTCTCGCCGTTGTCCTGGTTGTAATAGAAATCCACGCTTCCCTCAAAGCTCCACACCGGCACAATCAGGCCTGTGTCAAAGCTGTCCTTTTCGCTGATGCGGGAGTAGCTCAGCCGCACCCTGTCAATGGCGGCAATGCGGCTCTCCTCCGTTTGGGCCAGGGTAACGGGCAGCATTTTCTCAAAGGTGGACTTCACATCCTCAAAGGTCTTCAGGGCCGCGCCCTCCACCACAGTCTCGGTGATTTCCAGGGGGGCGTGGTAGTCAAACCCCACAACGCCGCTGTCGTTGACCCGGAGCTCAATAAGCTCCCCGGGCCAGAACTGCTTGTTGAACCGGCCTCCCTGGTCCCGGTTGTCAGCGTATTTTCCCCCGCTGGACTGGCTCAGGGTCACGCCCTCGATCTGGCGGCGGTAGTGCAGAATGTAATATCTGGCATAGACGTTCTTCTCTGTGCTTCCATAGTTCTGCATGTTCACCAGCTCTGTGTAAAGCCCGCCCTCATCCAGAACAAAGTCCCTTAGCCCCAGCTCCGCCAAAAGGTCCCCGGCAATCTTTTGGGCCTCCTCCTGAGACAGGGCCGCGTCCGGGTAGAGGGGCTCAAACTCCATGCTCTCCGAGACGCCCATGCCGCCGGTGAGCACCGGGGTGGTCAGCCCCTTCTCCTGCCAGAAGGCCTCTATTTCTCCGGGGGCAAAGCCCCGGAAGCTGTCTTTTCCCATCTGCTCCGCCTGGGCCAGGCCGCTGCCGCCCACCGACACCCCATTAAAATGGGCATAGCCCTTGGGGCTCCGCCGGTAGGCGAGCTTGTTGCTGTGGTCGGCGTTGTTCTGTACATAGAGCAGGCTGTACTCCCCGCCTCCGCCGCCGTTGACCCCGTAAAAAACCTGATCCCCCTGACCGGCCAGGGACTGCTGCCACTGGTAATACTCCCCAGGGTACAGGGCGGCCAGCTCTTCGACGGTGCGCAGCCGGCCGTCAGAGGCATAGGCCTCCCTGTCCAGCTCCGCCGGGGCGGACTCATAGGCCTCCTGCAGCCGGTCGATCTCGTTCTGGTACTCCTGCCGGATCGCCTGAATATTCCCCTGGATGTCCTCCTCTGTCAAGTCCGCCGCGCCCTCGCCGGAGCGGTAGTCGTCCTCAAGGCTGTCCATGGCCTGCCGCCAGCTGGCAATCTCCTGCTCCACCTGCCGCTGGGTACGCACGTCCAGCATAGAGCCGTCGTACAGAGGGGTATCCCCCAGCAGCAGGGCCCGGGCCTTGTCCAGAAAGGCCTGGTCAAATTTTTTCTGGGCCACCCGGTAGACGCTGAGCTGCTCTACCTTTGGCACCTCTACCTGGGCGTTCACGTTCGCCTTGACCCCCAGCTCCTCATTTTCCACGGTGGTCTGGTAGGTCCCGGCGGTTTCCGCCTCCTGGGCCACGTCCGCCGCCCCCACCTTCTCCGGGTCTGAGGCCGCGGCCTCAGACAGCAGCTTCTCCATGTCCTTGTGGGCCACAATGGACCCCTCGGGGTTCTCCTGGCAGGCGGCCAGGGGCAGGGCCAGCAGGGCGCAGAGCGTCAGCACGGCCAGTTTTTTCACGGTTGATTTCAGCATGGCGAGCCTCCTGTAGCGTTTTTTTACCCGGCCGGCCCGGCGTTTGAACCGGGCGGCAGCGTCCCCGGAACCCGGTCCGCCGGGTCTCAGGGTCTTTTGTATAGCATACAGGGAAAGGATACATCAAGTATTCATGAGGATGTAAACATTTTGTAAGCGGCCCAAAGTGTGCATACAAACCAGAGGGCCATACAGTCCGCCCGTAAACCGCCAGTACCAGAAAGAACCGCAGGCAGCGTCCCCTTTCTGTAACGAAAACAGCCGTTTTTGCTGCTAAATAAGTCAAAAACGCCCGGCTTTCCGCCCCAAAACGGCCCATTCTGACCTTGCACAGGCGCTACTCCTCCCGGCTCTCCTGGCGCAATCGAGCCCAAACCCAGCCGGCATAGCCCATCACCCGCTTAATGCGCCCCCTGGCCTTTTGCAGATGGCGGCACACCGTGGCCTTGTTCAGGCCCAGCTGCTGGCCAACAGCCTCCATGGTCATGCCCTGAAAATAGTAGAGCTCCACGCACTGCCTCTGACGCCCGGTGAGCTCCCGCTCCACCACCAGGCGCAGCAGGTCCACAGACCAGTCCCCCGCCTCCCTGGGGGCGCCGCCCTGAGCGGGGATTTCCCCCTGAGCCTGGTCCAGATTCAACAGCTTTTCTTTCACAAACATCATCCCTTCCCGCCGAGAGGCCGTTACTGAGGAATGAGGGCTTGTTTGAAAATAGAGAAAATGCCGGATTTTTGACCCAAAAGGAGGCGATTTCAAGGAGAAAACCGCAAGCTGCACGCAGCTCTTTGGCAACTCTCGCCATTGACGAGGATTTTCCACCCAGAACGGGACTGCTTATGGGCAAAAAGACGGTGTTTTTGATTTTTCAAACGAGCCCTATTCCTTTTTCTTCGCTTTGGAAAAGTCAATGGTCAAATCCGGCGAAGCCTCTACGCCCTCGCTGTTGGGGCTGGTCACATAGTAGGTCTTGTCGCTGAACAGAGGATAAAAAATATAGTAGTTCTGTAGATAGCTCTCCAGCCCCCGGTACTCTGTCAGTCCGAATTGCAGAGAGTGGAGCAGGCCGTCATACTCCTGGTTCTTCATCAGCGTGGGGGTCGAGCTGCTCTCAAAGGCCTTGAGCACCTGGTAGGGCGTGGTGCCCCCTGCCCGCAGGGTGTAAATCGCCGCCTGATAGTCCCCGGTGGCAATGCGGTTCTGATACTCCGCATCCCCAAGAGGCTCAATGTTGTAGGCTGTGCCCAGCTTGCTGTTCCAAGAGACCAAAAGGCCGTTGGCAATGTTTACCGACTCCTCGTCGTCCGGACAGATCACCGTGATCTCCGGCATCCGGTCCTCCTCCAGCTGGGCCAGCAGCACAGGCAGCAGGCTCTGGGTCACCCCGTCGTCCTGGGTTGCAAACATCTGCGCCCCGCCCGCATAGTAGGGCCCCCCGTCCCAGCGGACGCAGTCCGGCATAATGCCAAAGGCCTCCCCCGCGTTCTTGTCCATGCGCCGGTCCAGCAGGTCCTGGCGGTCGATGGTCTTGACGAAAATCTCCCTGGCCTCCTTGTGCTTGAGCACCCCTGCCTCCGGGTTAAACAGCAGGCCCGTCACCGCGTCGTCCAGCATCTGAATGCCGCAGCCCTGCTCAGCGGCAGCCTTGGCCGCGTTCTCCGTCAGGGTGGTCACGTCAATGGCCCCTGTGGTCAGGGCTGTCACCGGGTCCTGGGTCAGAGCGTCGTCATAGTCAATGAGATAGGTCAGGCTGGCAGGGGCCACCTCCTCCGCCTTGCGGTAGGTGTCTGAGGGCGCAAGCACAATCTTTCTGCTGCCATAGTCCATGGACCAGCTGTAAATGGTGGGGAAGGTGAAGGGGCCGTTGGTAATGAGATATTCCGACGACAGGCCGTAGTGGCCGCTGCAGCTCTCAAAATAGGTCCGGCTGCAGGGCATGTAATGAGCGCCTGCCGTGAGAGCGGGGAAGTCGGGATAGCTGCGTTCCAGCTGCACCACCAGCGTGCGGTCGTCCTCCGCCCATACCCCCAGCCGGCTCTCGTCCGCCTCTCCCTGGTACACGGCCCGGGCCCCCTGGATGATGAACAAATCGTCTACCGAGGGGGTGTTGGTCTCGGGCCGCAGGGCCCGTTGAATGGCAAACAAAAAGTCGTCCGCAATCACCGGACTGCCGTCGCTCCAACAGGCGTTCGGGTCCAGGTGAAAGGTGAAGACCGTGCTGCTCTCGTTGGCCTCCCATTTTTTGGCCGCGCCGGGGATGACGTTCCCCTTGGAGTCAATGCGGCAAAGACCCTCAAAAATAGAGCCGATCACCAGATAGGAGGACTGCCGGGAGGCAGTCTGGGGGTCCAGGGTGTCCACGTTCTGAGGCAGGGCATAGGTAAATTCCATGTCGCTCTGATACCCTCCGGAGCAGCCGGATAGGGTCCCTGCCAGCAGCGCAGCCAGCAGCAGGCAGAGCAGCCGGGTGAGTCTGGTTTTCATAGAAAGCCTCCTTTCGTCCCAGGCCGGTCAGCACAGATAGCCGCCCTTCATGGGAGAGGCGGCGTTGGCGGTGAACAGGCCCAGCGCCCCCCGGCGGTAGCGGGGCTCCCGGGGCTTCCAGGCAGCCCGCCGCCGGGCCAGCTCCTGGGCAATCTCCTCCTCGGTCCGGGGCTCTCCCCCTATGCCGCACAGCCGCAGCGTCCGGTTGGGGATGTCCAGCTCAATCAGGTCCCCCTCCTCCACCAGGGCGATGGGGCCGCCCTCCGCGGCCTCGGGGGACACATGTCCAATCACCGGGCCCTTGCTGGCCCCGGAGAACCGCCCGTCGGTGATGAGGGCAATGCTGGCGGACAGGGCCGGGTCGGAGGAGATGGCCTCGGTGGTGTAGAACATCTCCGGCATACCGCTGCCGCCTGGGCCCTCGTAGCGGATAATCACCCCGTCTCCCGGCCGGACTTCGTGGTTGAGAATGGCCACAATGGCCTCCTCCTCGCTGTCAAAGGGCCGGGCCCGCAGGGTGGCCTGATACATCTCCTTGGGCACGGCGCTGTGCTTGACCACCGCCCCCTGGGGGGCCAGATTGCCCTTGAGCACCCCCACGGTGCCGTCAAGGCCAATGGGCGCGTCAAAGGGGCGAATCACATCCCCGGCGGCAAGGCCGGTCTTTTTCAGCAGCGCCTCCCGGCTCTCGTAGTAGCCGGAGGCCTTCAGGTCCTCCAGGTTCTCCCCCAGGGTTTTGCCGGTGACTGTCATCACGTCCAGGTGCAGCATGGACTTGATTTCCTCCATCACCCGGGGCAGGCCCCCGGCGTAGCAGAAGTATTCGGCGGGCCAGCGTCCTGCCGGGCGCACGTCCAGCAGGTAATGGGCCCCCCGGTGGAGCCGGTCAAAGTCCTCCGCGTCCAGCTCCACCCCGAATTCCCGGGCAATGGCGGGCAGATGCAGCAGGGCGTTGGTAGAGCCGGAGATGGCCGCGTGGACCATAACGGCGTTCTCAAAGCTCTTTCGGGTCACCATCTCCCGGGGCCGGAGCCCGGCAAGGGCCAGGCGGGCAATCTGCCTGCCGGCGGTCCGGGCGGTTTCTCCCAGCTCCGGCGACCGGGCGGGGAGCAGGGCCGTGCCGGGCAGCATCAGGCCCAAAGCCTCAGCCATGATCTGCATGGTAGAGGCCGTGCCCATAAAGGAGCAGGCTCCGCAGGAGGGGCAGGCGTGGCGCTTATAGTAGGTGAGCTGCTCCTCTGTAATCTCCCCCCGGCGGAACATGGCGCTGTACATGCCGATCTGTTCCAGGGTGAGCAGGCCGGGGCCGGCCTCCATCACCCCGCCGGTGACGATGATGGCGGGGATATTCACCCGGCCGACAGCCATCAGGTGGGCGGGCACGGATTTGTCGCAGCTGGCCAGAAACAGGCCTCCGTCAAAGGTGGTGGCATTGGCGTGAATCTCAATGAGATTCGCCAGGGTATCCCGGGAGACCAGGGAGTAGTTTCCCCCGTCATGCCCCTGAGACATGCCGTCGCAGATATCCGTGGCAAAGTACATGGCGGACTTGCAGCCGTTTTTGTCAATTTCCCCGGCAGCGGCCTGGGTCAGCTCCAGCAGATGGGCGCTGCCCGGGTGGCTCTGGCCAAAGGCGCTCTCCACCAGAATCTGGGGCTTTTCCAGGTCCTCGGCAGTCCAGCCCATGCCCATGCGCAGGGGGTCCATTTCCGGGGCAATTTTTCTCACTTCCTGACTTTTCAGCATGTCCATGCTCCTTTTCTTTTATTTTATGTTTTGATTCTCCCAATATAGGGAAGCGGGAGGCTTCTTTTTTATTTTTGTTCTGGAAGGGGTGAGGCTTCCTTCTGAATGCTCGACAGGGATAAGCCGGTGAAAAGCAATTACCTCTCTCCCGTTTCTGTACTTATTACTCTGGAAGGATAGCTTTTTCTCCTGAATTTACCGGCAGCGAACCGTCCGCTGGTCTCCCTTTGGTCGACCGCGCTAAGTTCGACTTGCCTTCGGCAAGTCGGCGGCGGCGCAGCCTTACCCCGTTCTGAACTGTGTGGTGGGAGCGAACTCGTGCCTCGCGCCTTTGCCCTCTGCGCCGCCTAAGTTCAAGGTCAAGGTCGTGGGGCTCTGCCCCACACCCTGCAACCTTTGAAAAGGTTGACGAAACTTTTGATCCGCACTGCCGTTTCTGCTTCGCTTTGGCTTTTTCGCCCGAGGCCGGCTCGGCTTTCAACTTCCTTCTGCCCTCGTGCATATTCTTTGCCCCTTCGGCAAAAATACTCTCGAAAAGCCCCACGGGCCATCCCCGGCCCTCCGCCCCGGACGGCCCGCCTGGCTTTCACTCTAACTCCGAAAGGATGGTATCGCCATGCAGAACCAGAACAACAAAAACCAGAGCCAGAACAACCGCAGCCAGAACCAGAACCAGTCTCAGAACAACCGCTCTCAGAACCAGCGGGATCAGCAGAGCCAGAACAACAAAAACTCCAAAAACCAGAACAACCGCTCCTCCTACGACCAGCAGGAGAACAACCAGCAGTTCTAAGCCCCCTCGGGAAGGGTCCGGCCCAGCGCCGGGCCCTTTGCTTTTGGGGCTTAGAGCTTGTACCAACAGGATTTGTGCCTGGATGATCCAGCAAATTTTGCCAAGGCGCAAACCTCCAGGCAATCTCGCGATTGGTTTGCAACACAGTCAACCGTGCAATTTGCCGAAAAGGCAGGCGCAAACTCCGATTGATACAAGCTCTTATTCCTTGTCCCTGCCGCTGCGCAGCTCCTTAAGCAGCTGGCCCAGGGGCTTGTCGTCCGGCCGCATGGGCCGAAAGCCCTCGCCGGTAATCTGTCCCGCGTCGCCCACCACCACAAAGGCGTTCTTGTCCACCTCGCGGATAATGGCCTGAATCTGGTACACCTCAAACCGGCGCACCACGCACAGCATGGTCTCCCCCGGCTCCTTGCTGTAGCCCCCGTGGCTGTCCAGGTAGGTGACAGTCCGGTCCAGCTCGGCAATCACCCGCTCTCCCATCTCCCGCACCCGGGCCGACATCACAAAGAACAGCTTGCCGGTGCCCGCGTCGGTGCCGTAGAGAATGGCGTCGATAATGCTGGTGCACACAAAAATGTCAATGCAGGCGTACATAGCGTTTTCAATGCTGCCAAACACCACCGCCGAAATGGCGATGATCACCCCGTCCAGGGCCAGCATCAGCTTGCCCATAGAGAGCTGGGGCATCCGCCTCTCCAGCAGCCGGGCAATCATGTCCGTGCCGCCGGTGGTTGCGCCCCGCACAAAGGTCAGCGACAGCCCCAGCCCCTCGCAGGCCCCAGAGAACACTGCCACCAGAATAGGGTTGCCCCGGTAGATGGGCATAACCCCGGTGAACAGGTCGATAAACACAGAGGAGAGGACAATAGCCGCCATGGTGCGGATGACCAGCTTATAGCCGATCTCCACCACCGCCCAGATAATGATGGGCAGGTTGATGAGAAAGCTCATCAGGCCGATGGGCGTGCCAAAAACAAAGTTCAGCATGGTGCACAGGCCTGTCACCCCCCCTGGGGCGATATTGTTGGGGGCTGTCAGCCCGGTGACTGCCGACGCATACACCAAGGCCCCGGCCAGAAGAAACACCACGTCCAATAAAACATCCTTCCGTCTGCTCTGCATTCACTTTCTCTCCTCTCAAAGCTCCTTGCGGTACACCGCGTCGTGATTGTTTGCCTGAAAGCCCGGGTCGGGCCGGTAGCCCATGTGCAGGTAGAATTCCGGGGCTGTGTCCGTGGTCAGCAGCGCCAGGGGCAGGCCCTGGGCTCGCAGCCAGTCCTCCGCCAACGTCAGCAGCGCCCTGCCGTGGCCCTGGCCCCGGTAGGCTGGGGCCACCCAGAATTCCCGCACAAAGCCCGCCCTTTTGGTGAAGAACCAGCTGGCAAGCTCCATGGGGCAGAACTGGATGAACCCCACCGGCTGGTCCCCCGCCATGCGCATCACGGCCCGGTTGCCCCGGCCGTCGGTGTTCATCTCATAAAACAGGCCGTCCCAGTCCCTCACCTCAATGCCCAGCTCCTTAAAATAGAGGGAAAAGACCTGGCGGAACGCCTGCCCGGTGAAGTCCTCGATCATGATATCCTGAAAGCCCTCCACGCTCATGCTCCCCTCTCCGCCTCCGGCTCCCCGGCGGCCTCCATCACCAGCCCGAACAGCTCCCGCACCCGGGAGAGCTCCCCCGACAGGTACAGCCAGCCGAACAGGGCCTCCAGCGCCGTTGCCCCATGGTAGTCGGCAGTGCTGGCGTTTTTGGGCACATGCCCCACACGGGCGTTGCGGCCCCGCAGGGCCACGGCCCACTCCTCCTCTGTCAAAACCGGCCGCAGCCGTTCCAGGGCCCTGGCCTGGGCCTGACAGTTTACCAGACCGGTTTTGCGCCGGTGCAGCTTTTTTACAGGACAGCTGCCCTTTTGCAGCAGCTGCTCCCGGCACAGCAGGTCAAACACCCCGTCCCCCACAAAGGCCAGGTCCAGGGGGCTCAGCAGCCGGTAGTCCGCCGGCCGGCCCAATAGCGTCTCCAAATCCTATGCTCCTTATCGCCTTATTCCTATTATTCCGCTTTTTGCCCAGAGCTGTTCCATTTCAAGAAGAATCCCCCAAGCCAACCCAGAGTCTGTTTGAAAACTCCGAAACACGGTCTGTTTTGACTAGAAATAGTGGCTTCGGCGTCAAAAATCCTGCATTTCTCCGGTTTTCAAACAGACTCTGGCAAGGCCTTTCCACACAGAAAGGGGCCTCCTCTGGGCAAAAAGCCGGCGTTTTCCATTTATCCAGCAGGCCTTATTCCACAAAGTCAAATTCCAGCCCGTAGATGTCCACCGTGTCCCCCTCGTCGCAGCCAGCCTCCCGCAGGGCGTCGATCACCCCGGTCTGAATGAGCACCCGCTGGAAGTATTGCAGGGACTCAGAGTCGTCAAAGTCCACCGACAGCATAATGCGCTCCAACCAGGGGGCCTCTACCGTATAGATCCCCTCCTGCCTGGTCACGTTCACCCGGTCCCGGTTCAGCTCCTCAATGGGCTGCAGCTCCACAGGCTCGGGCTGATAGCGGAGAATCGGCGGCAGCTGGGCCAGCTCTGCGGAAATGGCGTTGAGCAGAGCGTCCACCTGCTCGTTGATGGGGGCGATGATGGGGAAGAACCGGTAGCCCTGGTCCTCCACAAACCGGCGGAAGCCCTCCACCTGCTCCTCCTCCGCCAGGTCGCACTTGTTGCCCGCCACCAGCATGGGCCGCCCGGCCAGCTCAGGGTTGAATTTTTTCAGCTCCTGGTTGATGACCCGAAAGTCCTCCCTGGGGTCCCGGCCCTCGCTGCCGGCCACGTCCACAATGTGCACCAGCATCCGGCAGCGCTCAACATGGCGCAAAAACTGGTGGCCCAGCCCCCGGCCCTCCCAGGCCCCCTCAATCAGCCCGGGAATGTCCGCCATGACAAAGGACCGGCCCTCGCCCAGAGAGACCACCCCCAGCACAGGGGTCAGGGTGGTGAAGTGGTAGTTGGCAATGTTGGGCTTGGCCTCGCTGACCACGGAGACCAACGTGGACTTGCCCACATTGGGAAAGCCCACCAGGCCCACGTCCGCCAGCAGCTTCAGCTCCAGCTGCACATTGAAGGCCTGGCCCGGCAGGCCGGGCTTGGCAAACCGGGGGGTCTGCCGGGAGGGGGTGGCGAAGTGGGTGTTGCCCCAGCCCCCCCGGCCCCCTTTGGCAATGAGCTGGGGCTCGCTGTCCCAGATATCCGCCAGCACCCGGCCTGTGTCCGCGTCCTTCACCAGGGTGCCCCTGGGGACCTTGATCACCAGGTCCGGGGCGGACTTGCCGGAGCAGCGGCCGCCCCGGCCGTTCTCTCCCCGCTGGGCCGTGTACTTGCGCTTGTAGCGGAAGTCCGCCAGGGTGGACAGGTTGCTGTCCGCCTGAAAGAGCACATTGCCGCCCTTACCCCCGTCGCCCCCGTCGGGGCCCCCTGCCGCCACATATTTCTCCCGGTGAAAGGCCACCGCGCCGTCGCCGCCGTCGCCGGCCTTTATGAATATTTTTGCTACGTCGATAAACATTTTTACACCTCCTGGCCGCGCCATGCTTTGGGGCGGCCTCTGACTAGCTATAAATACGGTAGGTCTGCAAAATCAGCCTCTTTCCCGACTCCGTTGTAAGCTCCTGGCGCTCCCCTTCCTGGAACGGGAACTTTTCCACCAGGCGGCGGCTGGGGGCGTTCCGAACATCGGCCTCGTAGATATAATACCTGTATTTTCCCAGGGCGTTCAAAGCGTCTACCACTGCCTTCAGGGCTTCATAGCCGTACCCGGCTCCCTGGGCCGCGCTTTTCAGCCAGACCCCTAGCTCCGGGGCCTCCTCCTTCAGGCCGAAGACCTCCACGCTGCCCAGAAATTCCCCCTTCCGGCTAAGGAGGACCAGCTCCAACATGTTTCCTGCCTCCATCTCCCGGCAGAAGCCGGACAACGTCTGATTGGCAGTCTCCAAATCCGGGAAAGGGTCCGGGTACTGATATTTTGTGATTTCCGCCGTGAACTCCCGATAATAGTCCTCTAAATATATGGGCTGATAGGGCTGGATGGTCAGCCGCTCTGTTTGTATCTCCAAATTCATTTCACCTCTCCCCGCCCCAGGACGCTGCCACAAACCCGGCGATCCTCTCATAGGCTCCGGCCCAGTCCTGCTGGGGGTTTTCCAGAACCAGGCTTTTCACGGGCAGCTGTGCCAGTATAGCCAGCTCCCGGCGTTGACGCTCCTCCAGGCAGGCGACGTACCCCTCAAAGCCCTGGGCCCGGATGCTTCTGCCGTAGGCCCCGTTTTCATGGTAGGCGATTACCCCATCCAGCCAGCCGGGCCGCTCCGGCGCGGCGGAGCGGACGCTTTGGGCAATGCTGTCGTTTTTCAGGTAGAGGACCGCGGGCTTCAAAGGGGCAGCCCGGCGCAGGATGCCGGAAACAAAGGCAAAGGACTGCTCCTGCGGCTGTCCGAAGCGCATCATGGTCTCACACATAGGGTTCTGCAAAAGCACGCTGTTAAACACATACCCAACGCCTTTTTCCGCTTTTTGGACAAAGCTCTCCCATTTGTCCAGCATCAGGGGCATTTCCTGCTCCCAGGGCAGGCCGTCGTAAATTTTAAAGGGCAAAAGCAGGTCCAGCTCCCGGCCGCTGAATCGGGACAGAGCCACAAGCCAGCCGTCCCCCTTGGCCACGCCCTGCTCCCTAACCCGCTCCCCCAGCCTCTCCGGCAGAGAGGCCAAAGCCCCCCGCCCCACATAGGCGTGAAGCTCATAGTCCGCCGGGTGGTTTCCGCTGCCCTCGTCCACATATACCGCCCTCTGGCCGGCCTTTGCCAGACAATCCGCCACATACCTGGCGGTCGTGCTCTTGCCCGAGCAGGGCAGGCCCTCAATCAGATACAGCCCCGTCATATTCCTCGCCTCCTACAAAGAAAAGCTCCCTCAGACATCGCCCGAAGAAGCTCTCCATTCAAACCTATTGCGGCAGCGGCTGGCTTAGAAGCTGTATTCACAGCGGACGGGCGGCGAATGGGCGGCAAAACAACCGCCAGACTGACGGCGAAAACCCCGCCTCTGACGAAAAATCCCTCGCCCGCGCGATCCCCCACTATGAATGACAGGCTCTTACTCCGCGTACACGCTGACCTTCTTGCGGTCCGCGCCCATGCGCTCAAAACGCACCTTGCCGTCCACCTTGGCGAACAGGGTGTCGTCCTTGCCCCGGCCCACGTTCTCTCCGGGGTGAATCTTGGTGCCCCGCTGCTTCACGAGGATATTCCCCGCCAGCACAAACTGGCCGTCGGCCCGCTTCACGCCCAAACGCTTGGACTCGGAGTCCCGGCCGTTTTTGGTAGAGCCCATGCCCTTTTTATGGGCAAAAAGCTGGATATTGATCTTCAGCATGATTTTTGCCTTCCTTTCTCCTCAAAAACTGGTTATATCTCCAAATAGCTTACCCTGATGTGCGCCGGGTACTGCTCCTCAAGCCCCTTCAGGTGGAGCTTGAGCCCCGCAAACAGGCTGCGGCACAGAGGCTCGTCCTTCTCCTCCATCCGCAGAAGCATCTCCCCCTCCTCCGCCCGCAGGGACAGAGGAGCCGCCCCCAGCACCTCTGTCACGGTGTTGGCGACAAGATAGGCCGCGGAGGACACCGCCGCGCACACAATATCGGTTCCCTCGTCTCCCCAGCCCGCGTGGCCCCTAAGGCGAAAGCCCAGCAGCCGCCCGTCCGGAAGAATGAGGAAGTCGGCGCAGACCATTATGCCTTGACTGCCTCGATCTGAATCTTGGTATAGGGCTGACGGTGGCCCATTTTGCGCTTGGAGTTCTTCTTGGGCTTGTAGGTAAACACCGTAATCTTCTTAGCCTTGCCGTTTTTAACCACCTTGCCGGTGACGGAAGCGCCCTGCACATAGGGAGCGCCCACCTTGGGCTCGCCCTCGCCGAACACGGCCACAACAGGGAACTCCACGGTGTCGTTCTCAGCGGCGTCCAGCTTCTCCACGAAGATTACGTCGCCATACTGGACCTTGTACTGCTTTCCGCCGGTCTCAATGACTGCAAACATTTCTTATCCTGCCTTTGCTATAGTCTCGCTGCCTCGGGCGGGGCAAAGCCCGCTTGCATACCCGCAGCATGCGGCTTATATAGCATAGCATAAAAGGCCGGGCTTGTCAAGGAAATTCATGGCTGCGCCCGCGCCCGTCCCATAAACCGACAACCTGCACAAGCGGCTGTCATACAAACTGCTTTACCACTCAGAAAACAGGGCAGAATAAGGGGCGCCGGGGCCTGTTCTTTCCTATTCTCTACGGTTTTTTGTATAAAAGCGCCTGGACGGGACGGGCGCGCGCCTGCGCCCCGCTTTCCTTTCAGGCGGACCGTTTTCACGGCGCCCCCCCTTCGGCCTGCCAATGTCAAATGTCCGTATTTCCCCAGGATTCTTCACCCCCGGTTCGGCTTATCTCCCATATTCTTTACAGAGGAATCAGGCTGCACGGGTCGTTTCACCCTGTGCCGCCTGATTGTCATATTTGACCGCGCCTCAGCCCAGCCGCGCCATGGCCTCCACGGCCCCCGCCATCTCCTCCTGGGTCTGCTCCGCGTCCAGATAGGCGGAGCTGTACAGCACCACCCCGTCCCAGTCCGCCGCCGCGTCAATCTGCCGGCCGATCACATCCCCGCCGGCCCAGTCCTGCCCCCGCTCCGGGTCCCCGGCCTTATACAGGGCCAGTCCGGCGTAAAGGGCAAGCCCCTGCCGCCGGGGCAGAGCGGTCCACTGCTCCAGCGCCTGGGCATAGGGCAGGCCGGGGTCCTCAAAGCCGTAATACAGCTGAGGGCAGAGATAGTCCACATAGCCGGGCAGGGCGCACCAGGCGGACACGTCGGCCCCCATGTTCCAGTCGTTTGTCAGGTTGCCCTGGGGCGAGATGCCGAACCGCGCCTCGGGCCGGGCCGCCTTTACCCGCTGATACACCTCCTCCACCATGGCGCTGATGTTTGCCCTGCGCCAGTCCGCCTGTGCCAGGGGCTGAGACACGGAATCGCAATATAATTGATAAGACTCCCCGTCCAGAGAGGCCTCCTGGGTGGGGTAAAAATAGTCGTCAAAATGCACGCCGTCCACCGGGTACTTCTCCACAATCTCCGCCGCCCCCTCCGCCACCAGGGTGCGGGTGTAGGGGTAGGCGGGGTCCAGATACACCGTGCCCTCCCACTCCATAAAGTAGTAGGACTCTGTGTCCCCCAGCGTCGTATAGGGGCTGTCCTCCGCCAGCTGGCCGGGGGTCTTTTCCGTGCATACCCGCAGGGGGTTCACCCAGGCGTGAAATTCCATCCCCAGGCTGTGGGTGTAGTCCACCATAAACTGCAAAGGGTCAAAGCCCGGGTCCTTGCCCTGCACGCCGGTGAGAATGTGGGACCAGGGATACCGCTCGGAGGGGTAGAGGGCGTCGCAGAAGGCCCGCACATGGACAAACAGGGTGTTGAGGCCCTTTTTCTGCGCGCTTTGGGCAATGGCCCGGAAGTTCTCCTCAAAGGCGGCCTGGGTGTGTTCGGGGGCCTCCAAGGCCATATAGGGCACCCACACCCCCCGCAGCTGCTCCTTTGGCCCAGGGCTGGGGGACAAGGCCGGGGGCGAGGGCTGGTGCACCTCAGCGGACGAGCCGGACGGCCCTGCCGGGGCCGGAGAAGCCCCCGGCCGGGCCTGGGCTTGGGCAAAGGGGCGGGACTGGCTCAGCCAGACAGCGGCCACAGCCGCGGCCAGGGCCAGCCAGGGGACAAAATAGCGGAATGCTTTCATAGGACCTCCTGTTTTTTTTACAGACCGGGGGCCGGGAGGCGCGCCCAAAGCAAAGAGCTTACCGGCAAGGCTTCGTCCGCTTTTCAAAGGCGGCAGGGCGTTTAAGGGCCAATCCCTGAGCCGGTGGCCGTTCCATTGTCATAAACTCTTTCTTGAGACGCTTTCAGGGCCGGGCAGCGGCTTGACAAGCCTCCCCTTCCCGCTGTATAATTTCCATATATCAGAATACTATGCCGGAAAGGATGATTCCATGCCCACGCGCTTTCTTCTTCTGGACGCAGACTACACCCTGCTGGACTTTCCCGCTGATATGACCCAATCCTTTCAGCTGATGTACGGCGCGCAGTTTGCCTCTCAGCGGCCCTACTCCCCTGCCCTGCTGGAATGCTACGACGCCTGCAACAACCGGGCCTGGGACCGCTTTGAGCAGGGGGTGTGCACCAAGCAGGAGCTCTATCTCTCCCGCTTTGTGGAATTTTTGGAGGAGACCGGCCTTACCGGCGACCCGGAGGCAGTGAACAACGCCTATTTTGACGCCATGGCCCAGACCGGCACCCCCTATCCCGGCGCGGTGGAGCTGGTGCGGGACCTGGCCCGGGACTTTCAGCTGTATATCATTACCAACGGCAATGCGGTCAGCCAGGGGCCCAGGCTGGAGCACGCGGGACTGCTCCCCTATTTTCAGGCGGTCTTCGTGTCAGAGGCAGTGGGCGTGGGCAAGCCCCACAAGGCCTATTTTGACTATGTGGCCGCCCACATCCCCGGCTTTGACCCCCAGCGGGCCGCGGTCATCGGCGACTCCCCCTCCTCGGACATTCAGGGGGCGGTAAACGCGGGCCTGCGCAGCATCTGGTACGACCCGCCCGGGGCCTGGACCAACTCCCGCACCCCGCCCCCCTGCACCTGGCGGGCGGAGAGCTATGAGGACATCCGGGAGCTGGTGAAGCATGTATAAAATCTTTCTGGTGGAGGACGACCCGGTGATCTGCCGCACCGTGGCGGAGCATCTGCGGCTGTGGGGGTATTCGGTGGCCGCAGTGGAGGACTTTGCCCGGGTCACGGAGGAGTTTGAGGCCTTTGCCCCCCATCTGGTGCTGCTGGACATCGGCCTGCCTGGGTTCACCGGCTTTCACTGGGTGCGGGAGCTGCGCAGGCGGTCCAAAGCGCCGGTGGTGTTTCTCTCCTCCGCCTCAGACAACATCAACATCGTCACCGCCATGGAGCTGGGCGGGGACGATTTCATCCCCAAGCCCTTTGACCTCACAGTGCTCACGGCCAAGCTTCAGGCTGTGCTGCGCCGGGCCTACACCCTGCAGGGCAGCTTGGACCTGATGGAGCTGGGCGGCGCGGCGCTGGACCTCTCCGGGGAGTCGGTGGCAGGGCCTGGGGGCAAAGCCCCCCTCACCAAAACCGAGTTCCGCATCCTTCGGACGCTTATGGAGAACGCCGGCCACACCGTCAGCCGGAAGGACCTGATGACCCGCCTGTGGGAGAGCGAGAGCTTTATCGACGACAACACCCTGTCGGTCAACATCTCCCGCCTGCGCAAAAAGCTGGAGGGCATTGGCCTGGCCGGGCTGCTGGCCACCCGCAAGGGTCAGGGCTATATCATGGAGTAGACCATGCTGTTTTTTCGTTATCTTTTCGAACGCCGCCGGGTGATTGCCGCCAGCCTGCTGCTGGGGGCTGGGGCCTGGTATCTGTTCCGGCTGTACGGCCTGCCCCAAAGCCCCCTGCTCTACTGCTTTCTTCTCATTGCCACAGTGGGCTGGGGGCTGTTCGGCCTGCCGGACTTTGTGTCTTTTTGCCGCAGGCTGCGGCAGGCCCAGGCCTTGCGCCGCGCCGCCCCCCACCTCACCGAGCCGGTGGACGCCGGCGGGCGGAGCCAGCCCCTCGGCGACCGGCTGATGGCGGAAACCGTGGAGGAGCTGCGGCAGCGCATCGCCGGCCTGGAGACCCAGCTGGCCGGCCGGCAGGAGGAGCTGCTGGAATATTTCACCCTGTGGGCCCATCAGATCAAGACCCCGCTGGCAGCTATGGAGCTGCTGGTGCAGACCGGCCAAACCGGCCCCCAGGCCAACGAGGCCCTGCGCCAGGAGCTGTTCCAGACCGAACGCTATGTGGAGCTGGTGCTGGGCTATCTGCGCATTTACTCCATGAGCGCGGACCTGCGGCTGACCCTGTGCCCGGTGCGCCCCATTGCGGCCCGGGCGGCCAAAAGGTTCGCGACGCCATTCATCTATAAGGGGCTGACCCTGGATTTGGGAGACTTTGATAACCAGGTGGTCACGGATGAAAAATGGCTGCAATTTGTGTTGGAGCAGCTGATCTCCAACGCGGTGAAGTACACCCCCTCGGGCAAGGTGTCTATTGACATGGACGGGGAGGATGTGCTCACGGTCAGCGACCAGGGAGTGGGCATTGACCCGGCGGACCTGCCCCGGATTTTCGAGCGGGGCTTCACCGGCCGAAACGGGCGGCAGCAGCAGGCCAGCACCGGCCTGGGGCTGTATCTCACCCGGCGGGTGCTGGATAAGCTGGGCAACCAGGTCCAGGTGCTGTCTCAGCCCGGACAGGGGACTCAGGTGCGGCTGTACCTGGGCCGCGGCGCCCCGCCCCGGGACTAGGGGGACCCTGTCTGTTTTGACCGGAAGGCCCCCTTTCCGCGTTAAAAGCCCGGCGTTTCGTTGGTCATATATCGTTAACACAGTTCAAAAGCGGTATGCCTCTTTTGAACCAGGCGGCGCAGCAGCTGCCCCACCGCCCCAACTTTAAAAATCGGTATGTACCGATTTTAAGTGTGTTTACTATAACAGACTCTGAGCCCACGCGCCCCGCAGAATGCAAGAAACTGTATTCCTGTGGGGGACAGCCCAGGGGCAGGGCTTTTTCGTCATACCCTGTCCATACCCTGCGAAGACTGGCCCCCCGTCTTTCCGGCAGATGCCGCCGGCCGGGTTATGCCCGAAAGCTCCGGCCCCGCACAGTCAACCAATTTGTAAAGGAGCAAGCTCATGAAAAACCTCTCTGCCCTTCTCCGTCTTATGGCCCGGCTGCACTGCGGCTTGATCGCCGCCATTCTCTCCGCCGCGGCCTTCAGCATGCTTCCTCTGGTGGTTCCGGTCTCCCTCAGCCCCCAGGGGGCCTTTTGGCGGGGGCTGCTCTTTGCCCTGCCCACCGCCCTGTGCTGGTACGCGGTCAAACGCCTGCCGGCCCTGTGGCAGTTTCTGTTGGCCGGGCTGGGACTGTGCGGCCTCAGCTGGCTGCTGATGGGCCACCCCGGCGGCGCGGCCATGATGCTGCTCATGTGCATCCTTCGGGCCCGGACCCGGTTGGAGGAGGAAGAGGAGAACCGGCCCATCCCCTCGGTGTTTGACCGGCCTGTGCTGCCTGTGCTGACGCTGTTTGCCGGGGTGTGGCTGGCCAGCGCCCTGCTGGGCCTGCCTCCCCTGCAAAGGCTCTCTCTGCTGGGCGGGGTGCTGTATCTGCTGCTGTGTCTGGCCCACCACGGGCTCGAGCGGCTAGAGGCCTATCTGCTGCTGAACCAGGGCATGGCCGGCCTCCCTGCCCGGCGCATACGGCGCATTGCCGGCAGCGCGGCTCTGGCCGCTGTGGCGGTGGCCGGGGCGCTGCTGCTCCCCCCCGCGCTGACAGACCCGGGCTCTCTGCGCATCGACCTGCCCGACCCCACCCTGGAGACCCCGCCGGTGCGGTATGAAGCCCCTGAGGGGGGCCAGGCCGCCGGAGAGCTGCCTGCCATGGACATGGACCTGAGCGGCCTGGTGGACGGCCCCACCTGGCAGATTCCGGAGTGGGTTTCCTACCTTTTCTTTGGGGTTGTGGGGGTCATTCTTCTGGGGGCCTTGTACGCGGGGGTGCGGGGGCTGATGAAGAATTTCCGGCTGAGCTTTGCAGACGGCAGGGACGTGATTCAGAGCCTGGAACGGGAGGACCGGGACCAGGCGGAAAGCGTGGAGGACGCTCTCCGGGCGCCCCGGCTTTTTGACCGGAGCCCGGAGGCAAGGGTGCGCCGCCGGTACCGCAGGGCCATTCTGCGGGCCGCCAAGGAGCCCCCCAAGCCCTGGCACACGCCCGAGGAGCTGGAAGCCGCCGCAGGGCTGGCCGAGCCGGAGCTGCACCGGGAGTATGAAGCCCTGCGCTATGGCAAACCCTAGAGTTTGTTTGAAAACCGGAGAAATGTCGGATTTTTGTCCCAAAGACGAGGGCTTTCAAGGAAAAAACCGCAAGAAAGGCTTGCCGCCTTTCGAGGATGTTTGACGCTGAAAGCATCGTTTTGGGGCAAAACAGACGGCGTTTCGGAGTTTTAAACAGACTCTAAACTGTCGCAGAAACAAAAACCATATTACAGGAGGTCACCCCATGAGCCTTGCCCCTTCCCAAACCATCTGCCGTTTTACTGTCGCCGCGGCCACGCCCCTGCCCGAGCTGGACGCCACCCTCTATGAGCTCTCCCACGCCCCCTCCGGGGCCCGCCTGGTCTGGCTGGACCGCCCTGAGGAGAACATGACCTTCAGCATCGCCTTTCAGACCCAGCCCTGGGACGACACCGGCGTGTTCCACATTCTTGAGCACTCCGTCCTCTGCGGCTCCCACCGGTTCCCTGTGAAGGAGCCCTTTGTAGAGCTGCTGAAAAGCTCTCTCAACACCTTTCTCAACGCCATGACCTTCCCTGACAAAACCATGTACCCCTTCTCCACCCGGAATCAGGAGGACTTTGTGAACCTGCTGCGGGTGTATATGGACGCGGTGCTCCACCCCCTCATCCACCGGAAGCCGGAGATTTTCCGCCAGGAGGGCTGGCACTATGAGCTGGCCCCGGACGGCGGGGCCTCTTACAAGGGCGTGGTGTACAACGAGATGAAGGGGGCCTTTGCCTCCCCGGACTCCCTGCTGGGGTATGAGCTGAACCGGCGGCTGTTCCCCTCCACCTGCTACCGGTTCGAGTCCGGCGGCCACCCGGAGCACATCCCCGAGCTGACCTACGAGGCCTTCGCCGCTGCCCACAAGCGGCTGTACCACCCCTCCAACTCCTACATCTTCCTGGACGGCGGGGTGGATATCCACCGGGTGCTGGGCATTCTGGACGAGGAATTTCTCTCGGACTGCCAGCCTCTGCCGGGGCCGGGGGACATTCCCCTGCAGCCGGCTGTGGACGGCGGTACGGCCCAGGTGGAGTTTGCCCTGCCCGCCCAGGAGGAGCTGGCCGGCCGGGCCCGGCTCTGCCAGGCCTTTGTGGCGGGAACCTTCCGGGACCGGGAGTCCATCACCGGCTGGCAGGCCCTGACCGATGTGCTCACCGGCGACAACCAGGCCCCCCTGAAACGCTGTCTGCTGGAAAAGGGCCTGGCCCGGGACGTGAGCCTGAGCGTGTATGACGGGGTGCTGCAGCCCGTGCTGATTTTAGAGGCCCGGGACCTGCACGAGGAACAGGGGGACCAGGCGCTGGCTGTCCTGAACAGCCAGCTGGCCCGGCTGGCGGAGGAGGGCCTGGACCACCGGCGCATTCTGGCTACCCTGGACAATATGGAATTCCAGGCCCGTCAGCGGGACTATGGCCGTATGCCCCAGGGGCTGATGCTGGCCATTCAGACCATGGAGAGCTGGCTTTATGGAGGCGAACCGGCGGCAAACCTGTGCGTGGGCAGTCTGTACGACCGCCTGCGGGAAAAGGTAGAGGCCGGCTGGTTCGAGCGGCTGATTGAACGGGACATTCTCCACAATGCCCACCGCTGTCAGGTGCGCATGAGGCCCTCTCATACCCTGGGACAGGAGGACCAGCAGCGGGAGGCCGGCAGGCTGCAAAAGTCCCAGGCGGAATGGACCCCCGCCGACGTGGAGCGGCTGCGGGAGGAGCAGGCCCAGGTGGAGAGCTGGCAGGCCAGTCCCGACGCCCCGGAGGCTCTGGCCGCCATTCCCATGCTGCGGCTGGACCAGATTCCCCAGGAGCCGGAGCAGCTGCCCCTGGTCCAGGAGGAGCGGGCAGGCCTGCCCCTGCTGCGCCACCCCCTGAGCACAGGGGGCGTCACCTACCTGAGCCTCTATTTCGCGGCGGACAATCTGAGCCCGGAGCAGCTGACCAAGGCCTCCTTCCTCACCGAGCTGTTGGGCTCTCTGGCCACAGAGGGCCATGAGCTGGAGGACCTACAGCGGGAGCTGCGCTCTCTGTTCGGCCAGCTGCGCTTTGCGGTAGAGGCCTATGGGCAGCAGGGGGACCCGGCCCGGTGCCGGACCTTCCTGTGCGCCGGGTGCAGCGTGCTGGACAGCAAGCTGGAAAGGGCCCTGGCTCTGCTGTGCGAAATACTCGCCGCCACCCGGCTGGATGACTCCAAACGGGTGTATGAGCTGCTGTGCCAGCGGCGTTCCGCTTTGGCCGAGCAGATTACCATGTCCGGCAACGCAGCGGCTCTGGGCCGGGTGCTGGCCCGCGTCTCTGCCGAGGGCGTGGTGCAGGAGCACACCGGCGGCGTCGCCTACCTGCGCTGGCTGAAGGACCTGGAAACCGGCTTTGAGGACCGCTTCCCCGCTCTGGCCCAGGAGCTGGCAGAGCTGGCGGGCTCCCTGTTCACCCGGGCGCGGCTGACCGTGAGCGTCACCAGCCCCCGGGAGGAGACCGCGGAGGCCGCGGCCCGCATTCTTGCCGGCGCTCTGCCTCAGGGCGCGTTCGCCCTGCCTGCCCGGCCTGCGGTCACCCCCTGGCCCCCGGCCCGAGAGGGCATTGCCATTCCCGCCGACGTGTCCTTTGCTGCTTTGGGCGGGGCCTTCCCCGGGGCGGGACGGGGTCAGGCCCGGGTCATGGCCCGGGCGGCAACTCTGGCCTACCTGTGGAACGCCGTGCGGGTACAGGGCGGGGCCTACGGCGTCAGCATGAATGTAACCGACGGCGGCTTTGCCGGGTTCTCCTCCTTCCGGGACCCCAGCGCAGACCGGACCCTGGACTGCTTTGCCGCCACAGCGGACTTTCTGCGGCAGGCGGAAGGCCTGGACCTGACAGGCATGATGATCGGCGCGGTGGCCCAGTCCGACCCCCTGCTGACTCCCCGGATGAAGGGCCGGGTTTCAGACGGGCGTTACTGGCGGCAGGTGTCCTGGGAGGACCTGTGCCGGACCCGCCGGGAGCTGCTGACCGCCAAGCCCCAGGACCTGACAGAGCTGGCGGCTCAGGTGGAGCGTCTGGCCCGGGAGGGCTCGGTGTGCGTGCTGGGCTCTCAAAAGCATTTGGAGGCCTGCGGGGAGAAGCTGGACAGCGTGACAGAGCTGTAAACGGGAGAACGGGCGTTGTCAGCAGCCTGCTTTCAGCTCCCGTGGACTTTTGTGGGCTGGCGGTGTGCTTCCTGGCTTTGCAAATACTGCCTGTTGTTTTATTGGGTGGACAGGAGGGCTCTGCGCTGACGGAGCGCGCCGGAATCGTGGAACGCTGGGGGCAGGGTGTTCATTTTCTCTGAAAATGAACATAAGCGCGGCCTTGGGCCGCTTGTCTGACGACGGTTTGGCCTCCGGCGGCCGACGCACCTGGACCGCGAATTCGCGCAAGTTACCTTCTGCTGTCAGACAGCTTGCGGCCCGCGTTGTGGGGTTATGTGTTTGCTGTCCCTGTTTTGAAAATGCCGGAGACTGTTTTGCAGTCCCCGGCGTTTTCTATTTCTGGGCCATGCTCTGGTTCTTCTCAAAGGCGGCGATCACCGCCTCCATCACCGTGCCCCGAAAGCCTCCTTTCTCCAGCCTGCGCACCCCCTGAATGGTCACCCCGCCGGGAGAGCACACCTCGTCCTTCAGCTGGCCGGGGTGCTTGCCGCTGTCCAACACCAGCCGGGCGGACCCTGCCACCATCTGAGCGGCCAGCTCCACTGCCTGGGCCCGGGGCAGGCCGCAGGCCACCCCGCCGTCGGCCAGAGCCTCAATAAACAGGTCCACAAAGGCAGGCCCGCACCCGGCCAGAACCCCGCCGACGTCCATCAGCTTCTCCGGCAGCGGAGCCAGCCGCCCGGAAGCCGCCAGCCCGTCCAGAAACAGGGCCTCCTCCTCCTTTGTCACCTCCGGGCTGCTCAGATACAGGCTCATCCCCTCCCCGATGGCGGCGGGGGTGTTGGGCTTCAGCTGAATCACCGGATACCGCCCCCCGGCCATGGCCTGAATGTCCTCCGGGTCCAGACCGGCCGCAATGTTCACCAGCACAAAGCGGTCCTGCCGGGCTCTCAGGGCAGGGGACAGCTCTGCCAGCAGTTCCCCCATGCCCTGGGGCTTTACCCCCAGAAAAATAAAGTCCGCTGCTGACGCTACCGCCAGGTTGTCCCCCACAGCGGTACAGCCCAGCTCGCCGGCCAAGGCCTCCGCCTTTGCCCTGGTGCGGTTGGACAAAAGCATCTGCTCCCCCGGCGTCCGGCGGCGCACGGCCCGTGCCAGCGCGCCCCCCATGTTCCCTGTGCCGATAAACCCAAACACAGGCCCGCTTTCCTTTGTCATACTGCTCTCTCCCTTCATCGCGTCTGACCCTGGCCCCGGACCAGGTACTTATAGCTGGTCAGCTCCTCCAACCCCATAGGCCCCCGGGCGTGGAGCTTCTGGGTGGAGATGCCGATTTCCGCCCCCAGGCCGAACTCCCCGCCGTCGGTAAACCGGGTAGAGGCGTTGACATACACCGCAGCCGCGTCCACCGCTGAGAGAAAAAACTCCGCAGCCTCCCGGTTCTGGGTAACAATACATTCCGAGTGGCCTGTGCCGTAGCGGTTGACAAAGTCCACCGCCTCCTTCAGGCTGTCCACCACCCGCACCGCCAGGGTGTAGCCGCCATACTCCGCTCCCCAGTCCTCCTCCCGGGCAGGCACAGCCCGGTCTCCCAGCAGGGCCAGGGCCTGGGGGTCGCAGCGAAGCTCCACGGCGTATGGGTCCAGCAGGGGGACGGCCCTGCTCAAAAAGGCCTCCGCCACAGACTGGTGCACCAGCAGACACTCCGCCGCGTTGCACACCGAGGGCCGGGAGCATTTGGCATTGACCAGAATAGCCGCCCCCATATCCAGGTCCGCCGCGCTGTCCACATAAACATGACAGACCCCCTCCCCGGTGCGAATCACCGGCACGCTGGCATTCTGGGCCACCGCCCGAATGAGCCCTGCCCCGCCCCGGGGAATGAGCACGTCCAGATACCGGTCCAGGTGCATCAGCTGGCGGGCGCTCTCCCGGCTGGGGTCCGCCACCAGCGAGACACAGTCCGGGGGCAGGCCCACGCTGGCAATGGCCTGGCGCATCAGCTCCACCGCCGCCCGGTTGGAGGCCAGAGCCTCCCTGCCTCCCCGCAGAATACAGGCGTTTCCAGACTTCAGGCACAGCGCGGCCGCGTCTACCGTCACATTGGGCCGGGCCTCGTAGATGATGCCCACCACCCCCAAGGGCGTCCGGCGGCGCTGAATCACCAGCCCGTTGGGCCGGGCGACTGTGCGGTCCACTACCCCCACCGGGTCCGGGAGGGCGGCTACCTGGCCCAGGCCCTGGGCCACCCCGGCCACCCGCTCCGGGGTCAGGGCCAGCCGGTCCAGCAGGGCCGGGGCCATGCCCTGTGCCCTGGCCGCTTCCAGGTCCTCCCGGTTGGCGGCGAGCCACCGGTCCCCCTGCCGGTTCAGGGCCTGGGCGATGGCATCCAAAGCCCGGTTTTTGGCCTCTGTGTCCGCCATTGCCAGCACCCGGGACGCAGCCTTTGCCGCTGCCCCCATTCTCTCCAAATCAGTCATGGGCTTCTCCTCCTTGGGTGGACGCCCCCACAAAGCGGGTGCCCACAGGCTTGCCTTCTGTAATGTCATATAAGCTGCCGGGCCGGGCCCCGTTGGTGATGACCATGTCGCAGCCCGCCCTCATGGCAATTTCAGCGGCGGACAGCTTGGTGGCCATGCCGCCGGTGCCCCGCCAGGTGCCCGCGCCCCCGGCCAGCCTCCGCACCTCCGGGGTCAGGGCCTCTACCAGAGGGAGCAGCCGGGCGGAGGGGTCGGCGCGGGGGTCGGCGGTGTACAGGCCGTCAATATCGCTGAGAAGCACCAGCAGCCTTGCCCCGCACAATGCCGCCACCATGGCCGACAGGGTGTCGTTGTCCCCCAGCACCTTGTGGGCCCCGGTCTCAATCTCAGCGGAGGAGACCGAGTCGTTTTCGTTGACCACGGGGATAACGCCCAGCTCCAGCAGGGCGGAAAAGGTGGCCCGCAAATGGGCCGCCCGGGCCGGGTCGCTTACATCATCGCCGGTGAGGAGAATCTGGGCCATGGTGCGGTTGTACTCGGCAAAAAGCTTGTCGTAAATGTGCATCATGCGGCACTGGCCTACTGCGGCCGCGGCCTGCTTCATGCGCAAGGCCCTGGGGCGTTCCGGGAGGCCCATGCGGGCCGTGCCCACGGCAATGGCCCCTGAGGTGACCAGCACCACCTGCCAGCCCCTGCCGTTCAGGTCGCTGAGCACCCGCACCAGGGCCTCCATGCGACCCAGGTCCAGCGCGCCGCTGGGATGAGTGAGGGTGGAGGTGCCCACCTTGACCACAAGACGTTGGGGCATTTTGTCCGCCTCCTGTCAGTGAATTTCGCAATCTAATGTGTTATTATAGCACATTGCGACGGATTTGGCAAGAGGGCTGGGGACGCGGGGAGCGTCCCTTTCGGAGAGCCTTTCGTGTTCCCCGGCCCTACGGGCGGGGGAACACAGATGATTATCTCTGCGGTTGGGACAATCCCTGGGAACGCTGGGAGCGTCCAAAAAAAGTTGAAGGCAATAGAGCTGTCTCCCCCGGCGGCTCAGGAGCTTTGCCCCTGAGAGCCCTATTCCCTTAAAAAAGAGGGCAAAGCTTTTTTGAACGCGCACCAAAGTCTTGCTGATCAATCCTTTATTTTTGTACACTTGAGAACACGCCACGCCTGTCTCATAGACCGGCAGACGCTATCCGTCCATATGAGATTTTGGCTTCGGAATGGGGAATATTAGGATAAAAAGAGGAGAAGGCCGGGGCATTCTCTCCCATTTTATCCTTCCATCCTGTGTGTTTATGGGCCGGACATGGGGTGTGCGGGGCGGACCAGTTTTTTGTCCCCCTCCCCCCTTCCTTAATTTCCGCCTCCCATTGACAAACCCTGCCGCTTCTGATAGAATTTCCAGAGGTCAACCAAAAAGAGGAAAGAGGAGGTCGAAACATTTGGAAATTTTCAGCAAACTGAACCAGCTTCTGTTCCCCCACTCGGCGGAATATGAAAAGCTGGGCGCAAAAAAAGCCCTCACCCTGGGCTTTCAGCACGCCTTTGCCATGAGCTGCGCCACCATTCTTGTGCCCCTGCTCACTGGCCTGGACGTGGGCGTGGCCCTGTTCTGCGCGGGCTGCGGCACCATCATCTTCCACCTGTGCACCGGGGGCCGAATGCCCACCTTTCTGGGCAGCTCCTTTGCCTTTATCTCCGCCCTGTGCGGGGTCATTGGCAACACCGCCTTTGGCGCAACCAAGGACGAGCAGACCGCGGCGGCTATGGGAGGCATTATTGCCGCAGGCGTGTTCTATCTCATTCTGGCCCTGATCATCCGCCTGTTCGGCAAGGGGCTCATCGACAAGCTGTTTCCCCCGGTGGTGCGGGGGGTGGGCATCACCCTCATCGGCCTGAACCTGGCCTCCTCCGCCATCAACAACATTCAAACCCAGTACGGCCCTGACGGCAATGCCCTGGCCGTGTTTGGCGAGGGCTATGACATGACGGTGTATGTGTGGGCCTGGGCGCTGGCGGCTGTGGTGTGCCTGACCGCCGTGGTGCTTTCCAGCTGCGGCAAGGGCATGGTGAAGATGTCCTCTATTGTCATTGCTTTGGTGGGGGGCTATGTGCTGGCCCTGATTGTCACCAAAACCGGGCTGGCCCCCGCCGCGCTTATGGACACCGCTGTGATTGAAGCTTACGGCTGGCTGCAGGCTCCCCATTTTGTCCTGCCCAGCTTTAACATCACGGCCATTGGCATGATTGCCCCCATTGCCATTGTCACCTGCGTGGAGCATGTGGGCGATGTGTACGCCAACGGCGCGGTGGTGGGCAAAAACTTCACCGAGGACCCGGGCCTGCACCGCACCATGCTGGGGGACGGCCTGGCCACGGTGTTCGCCGGCTTTGTGGGAGGCCCGCCCAACACCACCTACAGCGAGAACACCGCCGTGCTGGCGGCTACCGGCAACTATAACCCCGCCTCTCTGCGCATTGCCGCGGTGGTGGCTATTGGGGTGAGCTTTCTGGGCAAGGCCATTGGGGTCATTCAGTCGGTGCCCAACTGCGTGCTGGGCGGGGCCTGCATTGTGCTTTACGGCATGATTGCCTCGGTGGGCCTGCGCACCCTGGTAGAGAACCATGTGGACTTTACCAAGAACCGCAACCTGTGCATTGCCGCCGTGATGCTGGTGCTGGCCATTGGCGGCGCGGTGATTGGCAACGCCACCTTCAGCTTCTCCAACATCGGCCTGGGCATCATTGTGGGCATTATCCTCAACCTGGTCATTCCCGGCGACCCGGAGGGCAAGGGCATGGTGGCCCACTCGGTGGGCGCGGGGGAGGTTGTGCCCGAAAGACAGCCCAAGCCCAAGTCCAAGAAGCGCAGGAAGTAATCTGAAGCCTGTATAAAAAACCAGAAACCGCAGACGCATGTGGCGCGTCTGCGGTTTTGTTTTCAGTTTGCCCGCCCGACCGTATCGTGCAACTCAATAACCTGCCTACAAAGAGTCAGGTGGGTGTCCTCCCGCATGGTTCATGCTCCCTTCGTCCAACCACGGTACAAGCCGGGCCGGGAGGTCTGCGATCCGCATACGGAGGGGGACTCCCTTTTATTCGAGTGTAGGGTTATATGTGCACAGTCCGCGCATCGGGCAGACAGTCCTCTTGTTCTGTCATTCAAACCGCCGGGCCTCTGAACTCAGAAGCTCCGGCCCCGGAAAATTCCCCGGGCTCCTCCGCTCAGGACTTCCCTGGCGCAAAGTCTGTCATTCAAACCGCCGGGCCTCTGGGCTCAGAAGCTCCGGCCCCGGAAAATCCCCCGGGCTCCTCCGCCCAGGCCTCCCTGGCGCAAGGAATGATTTCCGGTTCAAAAGACTGCCGTTGGAGGCTGTCAGCCTGCTTTAATCCTCCGGCGCGTCGTAATAGGCCTCGTTGAAGCGGGTCTCAAAAATATCGGCCAGCTTATCCAGCAGAGCGTCGTCCTCCACCTCCTGCAGCTGCTCCTCTCCATCCTCCTCAATCACCTCGAAGATGTAGTAGGTCTCCGCGTCGGCAGCCATGTCGTCCGGGTCCTGCTGGGTGGGCACCAGGGCCATAAAGTGGCCGTCGTCATTTTCCAGCTCGTCAATAATCTCAAACTCGTGCTCCTGCCCCTCATCGTCGATGAGGGTAATCAGGTCCGCCTCAAATCCGTTGTCCATCGCCCGTTCTCCTTTCGCCGGGCCTGCTGCTCCTTGGCAGGCCCCTTGCACTATATTGTACATAAAACCGAAGGAAAAGTCAATACATCCGGGCATTTATTTTTTTGGGGGGACAAAAGCCCCGCCAGCCAATAATCTGCCCAGGCCTGCCCCCTGTCATTCCTCCAAGGGGGAAAAACCTCTGCCCGGCTTTTCCCGCCCCGGCCTAAAGTCTGTTTTAAAACTCCGAAACGCCGTCTATTATGCCCCAAAACGGCGCTTTCTGCGTCAAAAATCCTCGAAAGGCGGCAAGCCTTTCTTGCGGTTTTTTCCTTGAAAGCCCTTGTTTTTGGACAAAAATCCGACATTTCTCCGGTTTTCAAACGAGCCCTAGGCCTTGCAGAAGTCGTTGAGATACCGGTCCAGGCAGGCGTCGATCACCGCCCTGGCGTCTTCGGGGCCCCGGGCCTCGCTGATCTCTGTGCTCTTGTCGTTTTCCAGCTGCTTGTAGACCTTGAAGAAGTGGCGCATCTCCTCAAAAATGTGGGGCGGCAGCTGAGAGATGCTGCGGTAGCTGTTGTAGGTGGGGTCGTCGAAGGGGATGGCGATGATCTTCTCATCCTCGGCCCCGCTGTCGTCCATAATGATGACCCCAATGGGATAGCAGCGCACCAGGGACATGGGGATGATGTTCTCCGAGCAGAGCACCAGCACGTCCAGAGGGTCGCCATCGTTGGCGTAGGTGCGGGGAATGAAGCCGTAGTTGGCCGGGTAGTGGGTGGAGGTGTACAGCACCCGGTCCAGCTTCAGCAGGCCGGTGTCCTTGTCCAGCTCATACTTGGACTTGCTGCCCTTGCTGATCTCAATCACCGCGTAGAAATCGTTGGACCTGATGCGCTTGGGAGAGATGTCGTGCCAGATGTTCATGGTTCAGCCTTCTTTCTGTTTGGTAGAATATTTTTTAAAACGGAGTTCCCTCCATAGGTCTGCCAGTAATACGCGCCCCATTTCTGAAAGCCCCGAAAGCGCTCTGTGCTTTGGGCTATGTCCTGCCGGGTAAGGCCCCTGGCCAGCATCACCTCCAGGTACAGCTGGTTGCTGTTGGAGCTCCACCAGCCGGTTCGCTCCTCATAGGCCAGGTAGAGCAGGCCGCTGCGGTCTGGCGTAAAGTCGCCCCGGGTGTAGCAAAGGGTCTGCTCCGTAATGGGGAGAGACAGCCCGCGGATGCGGGGAGGCTCCGGCGGCAGGGCCTTGTCCTCCGCCGCGCCGGCCGCGTTGTCCCTGTGCATCGTCAAAGACGGAATGCGGCTTTCCTCCAAATCCTCCGCGCCATACTCCGCTTTCAGCTGTGCGCAGATTTCGGAAAAAGAGCAGTACGCCTCTCCGGGCTCTCTGTTGATCAAAGCTTCAAACCACATGGGGATATCCCTGCCTTTCCTGCTATAAAAGAATCATCTTTTCTCTCTGCCGGGCATAGGATGGAAAACGACAACACGCTTTCAGGGGGGATATTCATGAGCTGCCGTATTGCGGACCTGAGGAGCAAGGAGGTCATCAGCGTAAAGGACGGGGGCAGGCTGGGCTATGTGTGCGATGTGGAGCTGGACACCCAGACCGCCGCCATCACCGCCCTGGTAGTCTATGGCAGGCCCCGGCTGCTGGGCCTGCTGGGCCGGGAGGAGGACGCGGTGATCCCCTGGGAGGACATTGAGATGATCGGCGGGGACATTGTGCTGGTCAAGTGCCCGGTCCCCCAGCGGGAGCCCGGCCTTTTTGCCCGGCTGTGGGCAAAGCTGGGGTTTTAGGGCGGGTCTGCACAGGGTGTTCACCCGAGGGTTTTTGGGGGGACTTCCGCCCTTTTCTGCCCCAAAAAGCACGCATCGTCTGGGTTTTTTGCCTGAAATCTGACAAAAACCCGCCCAAAGCCTGCCTCTGCCCGGCCTTTATTGGGCATATCTCCGGCGCAGGCTCCGGGGGCTCAGTCCCCCAGATAGGCCCGCAGCCGGGGCAGGGCCTGGCGGCAGGCCTCCGCCCCCTGGTCATACAGCGCCCGCAGCTTTTCCACGTCCTTTTCTGTGCGGCTGACTGTCACCGGCTCAGGGGGGCGGATGACAAACAGCCTCCCCTGGGCCTCCAGCTGGTCGATCTCGTCCAGCTCCCGGTTATAGTGCCGGGGCACATTGAGAATGGCCTGCACCAGCTGGGGATACCTGCGGTAGGCCCTGGCGTAGATTCGGGCCGCGCCCCGGGAGACCGGGGGCTTGCGGTAGCCGTGCTCCCGGGTGGTGACCACCACCACCTTACGATAGCCCTCGTCCAGAGGCCTGCGGTAGGGAATGGACACGGAAAGGCCCCCGTCCAGGCAGGGCTCCCCGTCCACGTCCACAATGGGAGACAGCAGGGGCAGGCTGGCGCTGGCCCGAATGGCCGGGTAGATGTCCCTGAGCTCAGACTTCTCATAGTACATGGGCCCGCCGGTGCGGCAGCTGGTAGCCACCGCCGTATACCGGCAGGGGGCATGGGCAAAGGCCTCCCGGTCCAGGGGGATGAGCGTGTCGCTGATTTCCCCGAAGAGGAAGTCAAAATTGAAAATACTGCGGTGGAGGAGCAGGCTGCGCAGCCCCATATACCGGGGGTCGTTCACATAGCTCAGGTTCACCTCTGCGGTGCGGCCCTTTTGCCCCGCCACAAAGTTGACCCCGGTCAACGCCCCGGCGGACACCCCAAAGACCCCGTCGAACCCCAGGCCCTCCTCCAGCATTACGTCCGTTACCCCGGCGGAAAACAGACAGCGCAGGGAGCCGCCCTCCAACGCCAATGCCTTTTTGTTCAAGCTATCACTGTCCCTTCTGTTCACTCAGTCATTTTTATACCCACATTTTACACGATTATGGCGGGACTTGCAAGGGCTTCTCCGTGGAATTCAGGAAAATGTCACAAATTCCGTTTACTGGCAAAACGCCCTCGTACACAAAAGCTGGCAGGTCAATTATTTTTGAATTTGCAAATTAGGGCTTGTTTGAAAAATCGGAAACGCCGTCTTTTTACCCAGAAGGGGCCCCTTTCTGCGTCAAAAATCCTCGCCAATCGGAAGATTGCCTTGCGGTTTTTTCCTTGAAATGAACCCCTTCTGGGTAAAAATTCGTCATTCCCTCTATTTTCAAACAAGCCCTAACCGAGCGTCCCTCTCCTTTTTAGCCCGGCGGGGCGCGGGGCTGCGTTGTTTATTTGACAGAAAGGCTCTACGCCGACGGAGCGCGCCGGAATCGCGGAACGCTGGGGGCAGGGTGTTCATTTTCTTTGAAAATGAACACAGGCGCGGCCTTTGGCCGCTTGTTTTGTGGTGGTTTGGCCTCCGGCGGCCGAGTTCGCGAAGCGAACTCGTAGGCGCTGCCCTGGACCCGCCAGGCGCCTGACGCACCTAGACCGCGAATTCGCGCTTTTTACTCTCTGCTGTCAGACAGCTCGCGGCCCGCGTTGTGGGGCTTTTGTTTTGCTTTCCATTTCCTGCTTGATTTCCCCTGGGCTTCCGGGTATAATATTTCTAAAAAAAAACCGGGAGGCGTTACCATGCGCATACGAAAAAAGGCCTGGGCCCGGCCCGAGCTTGCGGCCTGCCCCTACTATGTCCCCAGCCCGGAGGAAAACAAGGGATGCTGGCAGCAGCGCTTCCCCCAGAAGCGTCCCTTGCACCTGGACCTGGGCTGCGGCAAATGCGTCTTTTTGGCGGACATTGCCCACCGGCAGCGGGACGTGAACTTTGTGGGCATTGATATCAGCTACGACATTCTGGGCGTGGGGCGCAGGAATATTCAGGCGGTATTTGGCCAGGAGGAGCCTGACAACGTGATGCTCTGCTACTATAACATAGAACGCCTGCCAGAGCTGTTTGCCCCGGCAGAGGCGGACAGGCTATACATTAACTTCTGCAACCCTTGGCCCGCCGCCCGGCACCACAAGCGGCGGCTGACCCACACCCGCCAGCTGCTGCGCTACAAGCCCCTGCTGGCCCCAGGGGGCGAGCTGTGGTTTAAAACCGACAACGACGACCTGTATCTGGCCACCCGGCGGTATTTGAACGAGGCGGGGTTTGACGTCTTTTTTGACGCCCAGGACCTGCACGCCCTAAACGACCCGGAAAATGTCATAACCGAGCATGAGCGGATGTTTACTGCCCAGGGCATTCGGACAAAGGCGTTGCGGGCGCGCCTCAGAACAGAGTAACCACAGAGGGACGGCCTTCGGGCTGTCCCCCTTTGTCTTGAGCGGGGAATGGGACAAAAGCCCTCCGCTCCCCTCATGCTCCCCCCTACATGGGGCCCTGCGCCCCTTCTGCCCCCCAAAGCGTCCCTGTTCGCGCTTTTTGACGGAGAGAGCGGCTCCGCTGGACTGTGCCCGGCCCCGGCAGGTATAATGGGGTAACCCCGGCAGGGCTTTCCCGGCGGGGGTCCGCCATTTGACTGCGCTTGGGCCGGCCTCACGCCTCATAGCCTGTCCGGACTGGGTGGCTTTTATCGTCGCAAGGCTGCGGGGCACTGCCCCACCCACTGGACGCGGACGCAATCTTTTTTATCTCCACTTTTGTTTTAGGGCTTGTTTGAAAAATCAAAAACGCCGTCTTTTTACCCAGAAGCAGCCATCTTCTGCGTCGAAAACCCTCGTAATACGCAAGTATTGGCGTAGTTAGCGTAGCTAACTACAGCGGTTCTTCTCCTTGAAGCTGACCGCTTCTGGTCAAAATTCCGTCATTTCCTCTATTTTCAAACAAGCCCTAACCCTTTCGCGCCTTACGGAAATCAATTTTGTCATATTGAGTACATGAAAGCCTCCGGCGGCAAAGGTCGCCGCACCCCGGCAAGGTCGTGGGACTCCGTCCCACCCCCTGCTTAGGGCTTTGCCCCAAGAA
Organism: Acutalibacter sp.; assembly: GCF_056800975.1. Lineage (NCBI taxonomy): Bacteria > Bacillati > Bacillota > Clostridia > Eubacteriales > Acutalibacteraceae > Acutalibacter > Acutalibacter sp. Next base: position 19 of record NZ_JBQISV010000013.1, on the reverse strand, counting down.
CCCACCAGGGGCCTAACGC